>DATNRD010000569.1:0-6974 GCA_036703665.1 Candidatus Obscuribacterales bacterium | reverse complement strand
AGGCTGAGTGCCAATCCTGCATAGCATGCCACCAGGCACAGTGTCATGCTGCTTTTTGATCTCCGAATGATGTCATGATCTGCAACCCGTTTCTCCAAGCGCTTTGTGCCGGCAGGTTAATTTCCCGACACGCTCCTAGGCGCTGCTTATCCAGAGCCGGCCTGGCATAGTCTTTGGGAAGTACACCCTTGAGAGCATGGTTGTCGCGCTCAATTCCCGCCATTGCGTCATCAACCAGTTGCCCTATTGTCGATTGCTTTGCCTGGTTCTTTAGATGCGCCCAGCGAGCCTCGGGCGGCACCCAGAAAATGTTCTCGGCGCGATACTCGTCAGGATCTTCGGGGTCGGCGCCATGAGCCCGTTCCGATTCAAGCTGGGCGTGCTTTTCTTCAAATGCATCGGAGATGTACTTGAGGAAGAGGAGTCCAAGCACCACATGCTTGTATTCAGCTGCATCCATGCTGCCACGTAGGGCATCGGCCATCTGCCAGAGTTGTGCTTCGTAGCCTATGTTTGCGCCGTTTGCTTTGGCGGATTTAGTGGTTGATTTGGACACAGGCGACCTCGCAATCAGTTCAGGGGTGTTCGAAGCATGTGGTTAATTCTACAGAGTAGAGCTCTTTCGGTCGTTGCTGGTACTCGAACACTTGAGATATCTAGAAGTATCAAAGGTTTTGCCCTGGAAAACTTGTGATACGGGAGCACGCTGCTTCCCGGATTCGCCGGCCGGCGGGCCGCGGCGATCGGCTAAAATCTTGTGATATGCGAATCTATTGCACGGTGTCCGCAAGGAGGAATTTCCGGTAGCTGGCGTGGTAGAACACTCTCATCATCTGAGGAAAGTCCATCAAGCAATGGAAGAAGTCACAAGGCAGGGACGCTAAGCAATGAACACCGAAATGGAGCATAAGCGAGGATCGAGGTTGTTCGTGCCCGTGCTCGTTTTCGTACTATTGTTTTTGCTTTTTGGTGCTATCGGTTTCTTCGCGACGGCCGAGGACTTTAGAGGCAGTCCGCCAGATTATGCGATGTGCTGGACTTACTTTTTCGTGTACGGCGGCATTGCTGGCACGCTGGGATTCTTAATTGCGCGCTTCGCCGGTTCCATGACGAAATGGTGGCGTGAGCCGGTGGACAAGAAGTGAAATTGCTCAGATAGCAATTCCCCTTACCCCAGTCACTCTCAGTGTTTCAATAGTTGCTGCAGTGTCATTACGTAAGCATTGGGTAGCTGCACTTCGCGCGACAGCCGCTCATATTCACGCTTTTGCTTGTCTCCCCATGGGGGGATGGGCAGCCGTTCCTCCTTGTCAAACTTGACGTGATCGACGGTCTCGATTGCATCAATCTTGCGTCGAAGCCGCTCCCTGTCGATTTTGAATATCTCATCAGTTGCGCGAAATACACAGCCTTCACAGTTTTGCAGCGCATTGGCTGGCAATTTCAAATCGTCAAATGTGTTCTCTGCTGCCAATGCATCCTGCCAGCGGTTCAGAGATTCGTATTTGTTAGCCAGGTCCCACACAACAGACCCGTATATGATGCGGCTTTTCAAATCCTTCAGCCCATGATGAAACATTCTGGCCCGCTCAAGCTCCAATCGGGCAACCACCGGCCGTTGGCTTTCATCTGGGGCACCAATCAGACCTTGTGCCATTGCCGACAAGGGCAGGACCAAACATACAGCCAGTAGAGTCAGAATCTGTTTCATATTTGGAGAATACGCCCGGCTGGTCCACTCTGGCAAGCCGGTAAATCCCCCTCCTGGGCTGTTTTCGACCTCTTTCTGCTGAATAACAGTAATATCTGTAATTTACGTAACTCCCGAGTTCTGATCTGTGCTGTATTTTAATCACCTCGTCATTTTCGCCCCGCAATTCTTGCAAATGCAATTGGCTTCGTTGCCATAGAAACGATCGAAAACTGGCGGCAGCTGGCTTACTATGTCACTTACGTGCAGGTACTCGGAGTACAGTTTCTCTCCGCATTTCTCGCAGTACCAGATGAAACCGTCCAGCTCTTGCGGTGCGCGCTTGCGTTCGATGACCAGCCCGACGGTATTGGCTGGCCGCCGCGGCGAGTGATGCACGTGCGCCGGCAGCAGGAACACCTCCCCTTCCCGGATCGGGACGTCGACCGGCTTGCCCTCCTCTACCACCTTGAGAACAATGTCACCCTCGATCTGGTAGAAGAACTCCTCGCCGGGATCGTCGTGGTAGTCGGTGCGCGAATTGGGTCCGCCGACAACCATAATGACAAACTCGCTGTCTTCGTACACCAGCTTGTTGCCCACAGGCGGCTTCAGCAGATGCCTGTGCTCGTCAATCCATTTCTCTAAGTTTATCGGCGCCAACCTGCCCATGTCTGCACCCTTTGCATCTACTCAACAAGCGCCCGCGCCCGATACGGCTGGCGTTCTATTATATTGCCAGCGACAGGATGCTGGAGCGACAGCACAGCATCTAACAGCTGCTCACTGTCGATGGTCGATCACGTTAGCTGGCGTTCTACCCGAGACGCTTCATCATCCCTCTTGCCAATCGGACGTTTTCGTCCGATAATAGTGATACATGAAAGGCAGCGAGTTTGTCCGAAAGGTGAAGTCTCTGGGCAAGCGGCGCGGTGTCGGGGTCCGGCTCGTCGCTTCTCGGGGAAAGGGCAGTCACCGAACTCTGTATTACGGGACTGCCTTCACGGTAATTCGCAACCTGACCGATGAACTGAAGACCGGTACGTTCCATGCCATGTGTTATCAGCTTGGAATCAAACCGACAGACCTGTGAGGTGTGCAATGGAGCGATTTGAATATGCAGTCCAGTTGAAACCAGCCACGGAAGGAGGTTTTGTCGTAGCCTGTCGCGACTTACCAGAGCTCATCACTCAGGGCACAGACTTCAACGACGCACTAGCGGCAGCAGCCGATGCCATGGAGGAAGTATTCGCTGCATACATTCTCGGCAAGCGCGACTTTCCTAAGCCTACAAGAGCACGTCACGGTGAATTTATGGTAGCGCCGCCCGCCGAAACGGCGACAAAAGCCGCGCTCTATGTGGCCATGAAGGAAGCAGGCATTACAAACGTGCAACTGGCGAAGAAACTTGGTGTGGACGAAAAGGAAGTGAGACGAATGCTGGATCCCCACTACGGCTCGAAACTGCCTCGCATCGCCAAAGCGATCCGGCTCTTAGGCAAACGCCTGGTGATTGGGCTGGAAGTGGCATGAGTTTGGCGCAGGGAAGCTTTCGAAACTGGCGCTTCCTGCCAGGCTGATGGATTTGCTACCATTAACCTCCGCCCGACGTGACAGTCCTCGTTGTCAGGCATCAGCCTGGCGGGGTGGATGGAAATCCGCCCGGGGCAGGCCGCCTCGGCCGGGTCCAGCCCCCATAACGGGCTCCTGTGCGTGGGCGCAAAGTCATGCGGATTGAATGGGCAAAGCAGTGAGCACCAACCACAATCGCCAGGCAATAACAGTGACGGACGCGGCGCCGGCCCCGCTGGGGGCATACTCGCACGCGGTCAGAGCCGGGTCGTTGCTCTTCCTTTCCGGACAGGGGGCGCGGGATCCAAATACTGGTCGCGAGGTCGGCGTCACCCTCGACGAATCGGGCAATGTCATATCGTATGACATTCAGGCTCAAACGCATGCGGTAATAGCCAACATCACCACCGTGCTCACGGCGGCGGGACTGACCCTGACGGACCTCGTCGATGTCAACGTCTTTCTGGCGGACATCAAGGATTTCCAGAAGTTCAACGAGGTCTACGCGCAGTATTTCTCCTTCGACGGCCCGCCGGCCAGAACGACCATCCAGGCAGCGGCTCTGCCGGGAAAAAACTTCATCGAGATAAAGGCAATTGCTGTATGCCCGTAGGGGCAAGGAGCTTGTATGGCTACCGAGGCAAAGACCAGGACCATGCACCTGGACCATTTCATCAACGGAGAATTCCAACCGTCCGCCTCCGGCGAGACCTTCAACACCTACAACCCTGCCACCGGAGAGGTACTGGCCACGGTGTCCATGGGCGGCGCGCAAGACGTCGACCGTGCGGTCACGGCTGCCAGGGGAGCTTTCGACAATGGTCCCTGGCGCCGGATGACGGTGCGCGAGCGGGCCGCGGTCCTGCGGCGCATCGGCGATCTCATCCTGGCTCGCAAGGAGACGCTGGCTCGAGCCGAGACGCTCGACACCGGCAAGCCGATTAAAGAGAGCCTGGAAGGCGACATTCCCCGCGCCGCGCTCAATTTCCATTTCTTTGCTGATTTTGCCTCGTCATATACGGAGGAGTGCTTTACCGTAAGCGAACATGAGCGCCACTTCGGCGTGCGGGAGCCGGTCGGGGTGGCAGCCCTCATTACGCCCTGGAATCTACCGCTCTACCTTGCCACCTGGAAGGTGGCTCCCTGCCTGGCAATGGGAAACAGTTGCGTGCTCAAGCCGGCCGAGTGGACGCCCTACACGGCCACCCTTCTGGGCGAGATCGTTCGGGAAGCAGGCCTGCCCCCCGGGGTCCTCAATGTAGTGCACGGCTTCGGCGCCGGTGGAGCCGGTGAGGCGCTGACGCGGCACCGCGGGGTGGACTGCATCTCGTTCACGGGTGAGACCGCCACAGGCCGCGCAATCATGGCCAACGCGGCCGGAACGTTGAAGAAGCTGTCATTCGAGCTGGGCGGCAAGGGCGCCAACATCATATTCGCGGATGCAGACCTTGACGAAGCCGTGGCCACCGCCGTACGCGCGGCCTATCGCAATCAAGGCCAGATCTGCCTGGCCGGCTCCAGGCTCTTCGTCGAGAAGAGCGTCTACGATCGCGTGGTGTCGGATCTGGTGAAGCGCGTCGAGAATATCAAGGTTGGCGATCCGCTGGACCCGTCGACTGAGATGGGCTCAATAATAAGCAAAGAACAATTCGACAAGATCGAGCGCTATATCGAGCTGGGGAAGAAGGAGGGCAGCCTGGAGACGGGTGGTCAGCGTCTTACCGAGTTTCCCGGCGGCTGGTTCCTCACACCGGCCGTCTTTACCGGCATCACAAATTCTTCGCCGCTCTGCCAGGAGGAGATTTTCGGTCCAGTACTGCCGGTGGTACCATTTGCGGACGAGGACGAAGTGATCGCCATGGCCAATGACACGCCGTACGGGCTTTCATCCAGTCTCTGGAGCGCCGATGTGCATCGCTGCCACAGGGTTTCGAGCCGCTTGAAGAGCGGCATCGTCTGGGTCAACTGCTGGTTTGCCCGCGACCTCAGAACGCCGTTCGGCGGACAGAAAGCGAGCGGCATCGGTCGCGAAGGCGGCCGGTACAGCCTCGAGTTCTTCTCGGAAGCGAAGACCGTCTGTTACCGATACAAAGGATAAAGGCATGGATCTGGGCATTCGTGGAAAGCGTGCGCTGGTGTGCGGAGCTTCGAAAGGCATGGGGCAGGCCATCGCCCAAGCTCTCGCCGACGAGGGGGTGGAGCTCTTTCTCTGCAGCCGCGACAAAGCATCGTTGAGTCAGGCGGCAGCGGAAATCGAACAGAGGATCGCGCGCCAGGTCTTCTACGAGCCTTGTGACCTCACCGACCTTGTCTCGAGAGAGGGGCTGATAAGCTCGGTCAAGCGCGCTTTTCCGGCGATCGACATATTGATCCACAATGTCGGCGGGCCCAGGACGGCAACCGCTCTGGAAACCAGGCTGGCGGACTGGGAGAAAGGATTCAACCAGCTCTTCCAGAGTGTGGCGCATTTGAACGAGGCGTTCATTCCAGGCATGATGGAACAACGCTGGGGGCGCGTCGTCACGGTTACGTCGCTGAGCGTAATGGAACCGATACCTGGCCTTGCCGTTTCCAATGCCATGCGAGCGGCTGTTACCGGCATGCTGAAGACGCTTTCCGACGAGCTGGCCGAGTACGGCATCTGCGTAAACTGCGTGGCGCCCGGCATCATTCAGACGGACAGAACGGAGGAACGCATCGAGGCGCAAATCAAGAGCCGCGGGATCACCCGCGAGGAGGCTCTTGCCGATTACCTCAGAAGCATCCCGGCACGCCGGTTGGGAACACCCGACGAGTTCTCCGCCGTGGTGGTGTTTCTCTGCTCGCAGCAGGCATCCTACGTCACCGGCTCGACAATCTGCGTCGACGGCGGCAAGCGCCGTTCCGCCCATTGAATTCAGAGGGAATGACATCGACAGCGCCGGTTTCCAGGCTGATATGATCGTGGGCGCCTGCCACGGTCGAGGTGGTTGGCAAGTGGCGCACGCTGACTTGAGGAAACTGTCGTGAAATATCTGGTGCTAGGGGCTGGCAAGATGGGTTACGCGGTCATATACGACCTTGTTCGCAGCCCGAATGTAGACAACGTCTATGTTGCCGACAGCGACGTCGATCGGATCAACAGAATTACGGACAAGTTCGCGGACGACCGCCTCGTGCCTTGCCAGCTCGACGCACGCAACCTGGACGATGTCGCCAAAGTCATGACCGGGTGCGACGTAGCAATAAGCTGCATGCCTTACGAGCACAACTTCGATCTGGCCAGGGTGGCACTCGAGGAGGGCGTGAGCTTTTGCGATCTGGGGGGCAACAACGATATCGTCCGCAAGGAGCTGCTGCTCGATGAGTTCGCCCGCAAGGAGGGCGTGACGATTGTCCCTGATTGCGGGCTGGCGCCCGGGCTCGTCTCGATCCTGGCAGCAGCGGCAGCAGAGGGAATGGAAGAGATTTATGAGATGCGCCTGCGCGTCGGCGGCCTGCCCGTCGACCCCCAGCCCCCTTTGAACTACTCGCTGACGTTCTCTGTCGAGGGGCTGATTAACGAGTACGTGGAAGACGCGCACGTAGTCATGGACGGTAAGCTGCTGACCGTACCTTCGCTTACCAACGTGGAAGACATTCACTTTCCGGAGCCTTTCGGCGCGCTCGAAGCGTTCACCACCTCCGGTGGCGTATCGACGCTGCCTTCCACGTTTGAAGGCAGGGTGAATCA
>DATNRD010000568.1:0-5966 GCA_036703665.1 Candidatus Obscuribacterales bacterium | reverse complement strand
GGGGTCGCCGGTTTCTGAAGGTCTTCCAGCGCCTTATTGACTTGCTCGTATGTGCCAATTGCCTGAATCGACCCGAGGCCGAGCTCCCAGGCCCGGACAGTGCTGCCGGCCCACAGCGAGTTGAGCGGAGCGCCGGTGGCTCTGCCGGCAAAGGTGGCGCCCGTCACCGTGTCACCGACGACAGCCATGCCGTATGCCCTGGCAAAATCTCCAAAGGTCTTATGTTCGCCGTTTGCATACTTGACGCCCTCATGACCGCCACGATAGATGATGGAACCCGTGGCAGCCGTGCCTACGTTGATTCCCGCGCTTACTCCCCGGTTAGCCCAGGCAAGTCCGCGGTAGCCATTGAGGGCAGCTCTGTACTGGGCATTGCCGGTACTCAGGAGCGGGATGCGGCTGGCCAGGCGGGTCGAGAGGGGAAGATCCTTGGCCATGGTTTTGAGCCCCTGCTTGGCCAGCGTCTGAGCTGTCTGTGCCATCTTCAGCCCTTCCAGCCCCTCGAGGGCGACGACGCTACCGCCGGCCTTGAGAACTGTTGCCTCGGCGAACTCTTTGCTCACCATGCGTCCGCCTACCGATACCAGCCCGCTGCGTACAGCCGCCGCCGCTCCGCCGCTGGCTCCGTCGAGGGCACCCCACAGGGGCATCGACCAGTGGAACTCTTCTCCAAATACGACACACTTCATAAAAGTGTAGGCGCCGCTGCCGGCCACGGCTCCGGCACCGATTCCGGCTGCAACTGCACCCGGACCCGACAGGCTCGTCAGAGCGCCAATGCCGAGCCCGGCGCCGACACCAGCCAGCACCGCCACGGCATCACAGGCCAGCTCCTTGAGAACGTCCTTGGTAAAGCCCCACACCTTCTCCCACGTAGACGGCTCCTGGGCGGCCTGCTTGAGCTTTTCCCATTCGATCTCGGGCTTCTGGGTGAGCTCGGGATCGAACCGCTCGACGTCGGCGATCAGAGCCTGAGCTTGATTGAAATTCTTGTTGGCGATCTCAAAGCGGGCAAGCGCTACTCGGGTGAATGCCGATGCGTGATCGAAAGCGTCATAAAACTCTCTCACCTCAGCCAGCTTCTTGCGCAGCTCGGCATCGGGAGTATCCTTCATGGCTTCGCGCAAATTGGGGAACGCCTCTAACTTCTGCCGTATTCCTGCGTCCGACGTTTCCTTGAGAATCTCATCGATTGCTCTCTTGTCCGTCCGCATCTTCTTGCGATCGATAGTGTCGGCTGCTCGTACGGCCGCCTCCAGCTCCTTGCGAGCCTTGTCGAGATCTTTGTCGTTGAGCGCCTTTTCCACGTTCGACAGATGAACGAAGGGGTTTTCGAAAGGCTTCGGTTCCTGACCCTGATGGTGAGCGCGGTAAGCCAGTTGGGCGAACTCGGCATTGTCCTTGACCAGATCGGGATCCTGTCTGGCTGCCTTCTCCAGCATCAGCTTCGCGTCGTCGTACCGCTTCTGCTCGACCAGGAAATCCGCGTAGTCAATCTTGGTCATGGCCGGAGCATGCAGCAGGCTGGCAAAGCCTTTTTCCATCTCGCCCAGCTCCGAGAGAGCCTGAGCATTGCCTGCGTTGTCTTTCTTGGCTTGCTCGATCGCTTGAAGCTGGGCGATGATCTGCCTCTGATCAAGCCTTTCCGCCAGCTCCACTGCCTGCTTGTAGGCTGCATCGGCAGCGGCTGCATCGCCCGATTTGCGCTTGTCTTCGGCCTGCGTGATGGCAGTGGCGATGCTGTCTCCGAGGGTCGCTTGCTGCTGAATAGGGTTGGCGTCGCCCTGCGCCGGCTGGTCGGTTCCACCCCTCAGTCCTGCCTCCACGGCTTGGGCAAATTGCTTGTACGTATCGTCAAGCCTGGCTTCCGGGTCGAGCCGGGCTACCTCGTCGAGATACTTCTTGGCTTGTTTGAGTTCTCCGCGATCGGCAAGGAAGGTGGCGTAGGCAAAACGCACCGTGCTCGGCGCGTGCTTCATCGACTCCACAACGGATTCGAGCTGCTGCAACTCATTTAAGCGCGTCAGGTCCGTCGCCTGCGATTGCTGGTGGCGAATCTCCAGCAACTTGTCTGGAATCTTCGACTGATCGATTCTGTCTGCTGTGGTTATCGCCGCCTTGAACTCGGTATCGGCGATGCCCAGGAGCTCAGCCCGGCGTTGCTCGACTGTGACCTCGCGAATGGCGCCCTTGTCGTCGGAAACGGAGACCTTCTCTTTCCCGTCCTTTCCCTTCAAAGCCTCGAACTCGCGCAGGGCCATGCCGGCCATCTGCACGTGGAAGTAGGGGTTGCCGGACTCCAGCCGGGGCTGCTCGGCGGGCTTGTCGCTCACCTTATCGTTGCCTGCCCGGCGCAACTCGCCGCTGTAGGCATCCTCCCGCAAGCGCGAACCGGCGTCTTGATTCTGCGTGTCCTGTACGTCTTCGGCCCTGTCTTTTACGCGCACGTCGCCCATTTCTGTGGATCCAATGTATGTGACCGCCGCAGCAGGGCCGAACTGCTACAAGGGAATCTATCCGGATATGTGCAGTTCTTGGACAAAGTCTGGAGTTCGATCGCTATCGCGTCCAACTGCCGAAGCCCCGGGTCACGAGCTATAATGGCAGTACTTCGTCAAAGGATCGAGCTACTGCTCAATGTTCTCGCATGTGCGCGAGAACATTGAACTTTTTTCCTAATACCAACGTATTAATAAGTGTTGGTCTGCGGCAGTAGCTCAACTGGATAGAGCGATCCTTTGACGAAGGATCAGGTGAGAGTTCGAGTCTCTCCTGCCGCAACCAACCCCGGGTGGCAGTTCTACTACCGTCATCCCGGCACGTCCTCTTGCGTTACTCCGGCAGGTCTTTCTTCTTGTCGCCGCGCAGAGCAGCTTCGGCGTCGAAGTTCTCATCAGGGGTGACGACGTTGCCACCACCATCGAGGGTCGGCTGCAGTCCGTCCTTGATCTTGTAGGGTTCGGGACCCTGATAGTGCTGGAGCTGATCCACAAGCGAATAGCGCTGCATGAATTCGCGCTTGTTCTTCTGCAAGTCGAGAGGAACCTGGTGATACTTGTAGGTCGGCTCGACCTGCTTGGTCAGGTACTCGTGAGTGCTGTAAGCTTCGTACCAGCGTGGTCCGCTTGCAGTGAGAGCCGTGTCCATGCCGGCACCGAGACCAGGAAGCGCTCCTGCAACCCGGTCGACGCCAGGCACTCTTCCTATGCCGGTGCCGAGCCAGCGTCCCATTGGACCAATAACGCCGCCACCGACCGAGTCACCGACCACTCCGAAGGCATAAGACTTGGCGAAGGTCCCGAAGTCCTGTTTGCCGCTCAGCCAGTCATAGCCGCCATGAGCACCGCGATAAACCAGAGAAACCGTGCCGGCGGTGCCGGCATCGCGCACAAAGTTGCCCAGCATTACACGCCTGCCCAGCGCGTTGGTTGCGTTCATTGCCGCACGATACTCGGCGCTGCCCAGGCTGGTAAACGGGATTTTGCTCAGCAGGCGGGTGCCGAAGCTGAGCTCCTTGCCCATCTGCTTGAGACCTTCCTTGGCAACAGCATGCGCCGTCTGTCCCATCTTCAGCCCTTCCATGCCTTCGATGACGGCGACGTTTTTCCCGGTTGCCACCAGCGCCGACTCGGCCGCTTCCTTGGCGACGATCTTGCCACCGACTTTGGTGAGCCCGGTGCGGGCAATCGCTGCCAGTCCGCCGCTGGCACCATCTATGGCGCCCCAGATCGGCATGGACCAGTGGAATTTCTCGCCGAACACGAGGGTCTTCATGGCCGTATAGGTAGCAGCACCGGCAACGGCACCGACGCCGACAGCAGCCGGACCGGACCAGCCGGTCAAAACGGCAGCTCCAACACCGGCCAGGATGGCCGCCGCGTCACAGACCAGCTCCTTGAGGATATCCTTTGTCCAGCCCCAGACCTTGCCCCAGGTAGACGGCTCCTTGGACGCCTCCAGCAGCTCGTCCATCTTTACTTCCGGGCTCTTGGCGTATTCCGGATCTATCCGCTGCACTTCCTCGAAGAGCTGATGCGCGGAGTTGTAATTCTTGCCGGCCAGCTCGAACTTACCCAGCGCCAGTCTCGTTGCAGCGGCGGCGCGATCGAGTCCCTCGTAGACTCCCAGCAGACCCTGCAGACGCTCGATCTCCTGCTTATCCTGCTGACTTTCCGGTTTTTGCTGCAGTTCCTTGATGGCTTCCGCCACCACTTTCTTGTTCTCTTGTACGAGCTTGCGGTCGATCTTGTCGGCAGCTTTTACGGAAGCTTCCAGTTCCGCCTTAGCAGCTTTCAGGTCGCCCTTCTCGTAGTGCTCCTGGAACTTCTTCAGGTGCTCATAGGGATTGTCGAACGGCTCTTGCGCTTTCTTCTGCTGGTCGGCTGCGCGGGTGAGCTGCTGGAACTCTGGGTTGTCCTTGACCAGCTGCGGGTCGTCCTTGGCCACCTGCTCGAGAAGTTTCTTGGCTTCATCGGAGCGCTTTTGCTCCATGAGGAACTCAGCATAGTTCACCATGGCGATGGACTTGGCATGTCCGATGGCCAGCTCCATGCCCTTCAGTTGCTCGAGAACCTGCGGGTCGTTGGCATTGGCCTTTTTGGCTTGCTCTATTTCTTCCAGCTTGCTCTTGACCAGTTGCGGATCGAGCTTGCCGGCCGCTTCGATGGCCTTTTTGTAGTCCGCTTCGGCTCCCGCTGCATCACCCTTCTGGCGCTTTTCGGTAGCCGACCCCAGAAGAACGAACGGATCATCGCCGGCCTTGACCTCGGCGGCACCACCTGTGGTGACTTCAGACCGCTTGCCCGTGAAGGACGCTTCCACGGCTTTGGTGAGCTGCTGGTAAATCGGATCAAGCCGCGCTTCGCGGTCGATCCTGGCGATTTGATCCAGGTAGACCTTGGACTGCACCATGTCGCCCTTGTCGGCCAGATAAGTGGCGTAGGCAAAGCGTGTCACGGAGGAGGCGTGTTTCATGGCCTCGAGGACGTTTTCCTGCCGCGTCAGCGCGTCGAATTCAGCCAGCGACTTGGCGTTGGACTGCTTGGTGCGCACTTCCCAGAGCGAGGTCTCGACCTTGTCCCGGTCGATACGGTCGGCAGCGGAGATTCCTTGCTTGAGCTCCTTTTCCACGAACCTCTCGAGTTCGGCGCGGCGCTCTTTGACGGTAACCTCGCGGATGTTGCCCTTATCGTCGGTGAGCGTTACCTTCTCGTCGTCTTTCTTGCCCTTCAGGGCATCCAGCTCGCGAATGGCCGTACCGGCGAAGCCTATGTGGTCGTAAGGATTATCGACGTTCTTGTTGGCGGTGCTGTCGCCCCGTTCGGCGACCCTGTCGGACCCAGCCTTCTTGGCATCGGTGAAAACATCGTCACGAAGCCTGGCGCTGGCATCGCTGGTCGAGTCGGTCGCGTCGTTCTTGACTTCAGGCGCTTCGTCTCTAAATCTGGATTCAACCATGGGGCCGACCTCTTAACATCCAGTCCATTCTATTCCCAAAAGCCCGAGAAATAAACTTTTTCGCGTTTCAGGAAAGCTCTCGGATTGGTCTAGTAACGTCGCATACGGTCATGCTGGCACGGCATGCAGCCGCTTGCTGACTAATGGAATCTATACGAAACACATGTTTTCTGGACAAAATCAGACCAGAACGCGCCGTCGCCTGCCTATCCGGTGGTTGCCGGCTGCCTCGGATAAGGTTGCCGGTGCTTGTCAGATTTTCGTCCGTTTTTCTGACAAGGCTTCACCCCCTCTCAACAAACCAGGCTCCCAGGAACCTCCTGCAAAACCGCTCCCGGCAACATGCCATCGAGGGACACTCAAGCACGATGCAGCCCGGGCGCTGGCCGCTTAGCCCTTATCCCGGTGCCAGCCGACAGACTCCGCCTTTACTCGGGCAGGCCTTCGCCCACGCCGTCCTTGTCGCTGCCCGGCTGCGCTGCCGGCTGCGGCGAGGCAGGCTGATCAGC
>DATNRD010000567.1:0-5191 GCA_036703665.1 Candidatus Obscuribacterales bacterium | reverse complement strand
AGTTCACTGACAGCTCCATGCAGTTCACTGACAGCTCCATGCAGTTCACTGACAGCTCCATGCAGTTCACTGACAACTCCATGCAGTTCTCTGACAGCTCCATGCAGTTCTCTGACAGCTCCATGCAGTTCACTGAATATGTTGATCTGCCGGGCGCTTGGTGACTTGATAAAGCTGGCGAGCGCTCACCGGACGCCAACGCGTGTGATCGTATGCTCTGCCCCAGGAGTTATCGAAGTAGACGTCTCCTGTCGCTGGATCGAAGTCTGTAACTACCTGCCGCCCGGCGCCCTACTGCCTACCGGTGCGAGTAGACGTCTCCCGTTGTTAGATCGAAGTCTGTAACCACGACGTTATGCCAGCCTCCGCCGGATGCCGGCGCTTCCAGCAATTGACAAAGTTGAGCGGTCAGGCACTATCGCTCGAAGGTGAGCTCGAACATCTCCTGGCTCAACACGAGCTCACGAGGCAGGCGCTCTTTCAGCCGCTCAAACAGCTCTTTATGCTGTTGAAGCTCCTGCTTCCAGAGTTCCGCATCCACCTGCGTAAGCTCCTCAAAGACTTCCCTTGTGACGGACTCCAGGCCGGTCCAGTCTATGTCTTCGTATCGGGGCATCCAACCCAACGCTGATTCTTTTGCCGAGACTCGCCCCGTGATGCGGTCGAAAATCCACTTGAGGATTCTCATGTTCTCGCTGAAGCCTGGCCAGAGGAATTCCCCTTTGCGGTTGGTCAGGAACCAGTTGACGCAAAAGATACGCGGCGGGTTTTCCACCGTGTGCCCGACGCGCAACCAGTGGTTGAAGTAATCACCCATGTGATAGCCGCAGAACGGCAGCATGGCCATCGGATCGCGCCGCACCTCGCCTACCTTGCCCGTGGCCGCGGCGGTTGTCTCAGAGCCCATGGTGGCCGCCATGTAGACCCCGTAGTTCCAGTTGAACGCCTCGAACACGAGCGGCACGGTGGTGCACCTTCTGCCTCCGAAGATGAAGGCGCTGATCGGCACGCCCGCTGGATCGTCCCAAGCGGGGTCGAAGGACGGGCACTGTCTGGCCGATACAGTAAAGCGGGCATTGGCATGCGCCGCTTTGCGCCCGCAATCCGGCGTCCACTCCTTGCCCTGCCAGTCGATAAGGCGCGGTGGCGGAGTCTCCGTCATTCCTTCCCACCAGACATCGCCATCCGGCGTCAATGCTACATTCGTGAAAATGCAGTTTTCCTTAAGCGTCTCCATGGCGTTAGGATTCGTCCTGTAGGACGTGCCCGGCGCCACGCCAAAATAGCCCGCCTCCGGATTGATGGCGTAAAGCCGGCCGTCCTCTCCAGGTTTTATCCAGGCGATGTCATCACCAACCGTTGAAACCTTCCAGCCCGGCATGGACCGGGGCGGGATGAGCATGGCCAGGTTGGTCTTGCCGCAAGCCGAAGGAAACGCAGCAGCCAGGTAGTGCTTTTCGCCTTCGGGAGACTGCAAGCCTAGTATGAGCATGTGCTCGGCTAACCAGCCTTCCTCTCTGGCCATCGTAGAGGCGATTCGCAGAGCAAAACATTTCTTGCCCAGCAGCGCGTTGCCTCCATACCCCGAGCCAAACGACCAGATTTCCCGCGTTTCGGGAAAGTGAACGATGTACTTGTGCTCGCGGTTGCAGGGCCAATGAACGTCGGTCTGTCCGTCGGCAAGCGGCATTCCAACGGAGTGAAGGCAAGGAACAAACTCCCCGTCCGAACCGAGAGCCGCGATCACCGCCTTGCCCATTCTCGTCATGATGCGCATGCTGACCGCAACATAAGGTGAATCGGTGAGCTCCACTCCGATGTGAGACAGTCGCGAGCCTATTGGACCCATGCTGAAAGGCACCACGTACATGGTGCGCCCGCGCATGCAACCGTCGAACAATTGCGTGAGGGTCTTCTTCGCTTCGGAAGGATCCATCCAGTTATTGTTCGGACCTGCATCGGCTGGATTGGATGTGCAGACAAAGGTGCGGTCTTCCATGCGCGCCACATCGGAGGCGTCGGAGCGAGCAAGATAGCTGTTCGGGCGCTTTTTCGGATTGAGCTTGATCAACGTGCCGGCCGACACCATTTCATCGCACAGCCGATCGTATTCTTCCTGCGAGCCGTCGCACCAGTAAACGCGAGCGGGTCTGCACAGGTCAACCATTTTGCTCACCCAGGCGAGCAGTCCGGCGTTCTTCACTTCGTAAGGACGCTGCTCCGGAATTCGTATCGACTCAGACCTGGCTGTCACCACCATTGCCTCACCTCGGGGAACACGCACTTGAGAACGCAATTTTAAACCGAAAAGGTATAGCACTGCATATCCAGCAATTAAAGCTTCACCATCCCTGTACGCGCCGCGGTAGTCAAGAAGGCGTGTAGCGGTCATTCACCAGCATCAGGCGGACACGCGCGTCCTTGGGAAAGCCGGCAGTGCGCAGCCTTACCGCCTGGACTGCGGCCTTCAGCCGACCCCGGTCCGCTATTGCCTGGCAGACGGTCGACCGGGCGGGAGGTTTCGCGGCGTATGGGCGGGTTCCGCCAACTCAGGAGCACCCCGCCTAAAAATGGCCGGAACCCCGTAAATCCGGCAGCGACCTGGGTTACTAACAGCTGAAGATTCCAAGCCCTATGGGTCAACCCATACCCGAATACCTCGATTACCTGGAAGGACCACCGCCGGAGATACAGTCTCCCGATGTGCATGACGCGCTGGTGCGCGACGCCTATTCCGAGCAGCACAGGCAGCCCGGTTCTGACAAGAGCAAACACCGGCAGTCCGACGACGAACTGAAGGAGAAGTTCGGGCAGCCGACCATCGATGGTGCCGCCGACAACACCTCGCTGGTCGCCCGCCCACCGCAGCTCGAGCGGGATGAGGCAGGAAGGGTCGTCGAATACACGACGCCACAGGGAAACAAGTGCGAGATAACCTACGATGACCGGGGCAGGGCAAGCCAGGTGATCGTGCGTCCCCCACACGGCAGGCCGGAGATTCTAGAGCGCACATCGGAGGGATGGTGGAAGGTCAACGGCACCATCGACTACGACCTCAAGGTTGAAGTGCTGAGCGAAGGATCCGTAAAGAGAACGCATCGCGACGGCACGCTCGTGACCTACCCGGATGGTACGGCGGAAGGCAGGGATCACGACAATCGCCCGACATTCAAGATCGATAAGGACGGCACGCGAACCGTGTTCAAGTACGACGGCACCGTAACGTCCTTCGGCTCCAAAGAGGTGACGAAGGCCGGCTCGCCGATTACTCAGATCTATGAGTTCTTCTCCACACCCGAATCCTGGAGATTCCACCACAGACACGGCCGCCAGGAGTGGTTGAAAAAACAGGAAGACCGTGAATGGCATTTGATAAGGGGCAACAAGATCGACCGATTTCCATGGGACAGTCGCGTGGAGATGAATGCGGACGGCGACCGGAAGATAACCCGACCGGACGGATCTTCCTTTGAAGGAAAAGCTGACGGCACGACAATCATGAGCAACAAAGCGGGGCAGGTCACCGAAATCACCAGCCCCGACGGGATCGTTACCGCCTTTAGTCTTGACGACAAAGGAAAGGTATCCGGCATCCTGGTCAAAGACGGAAGCGGACGTGTGATCGAGAGCATCACACGCGGAGGGGACGGCTGGAATTCGGCGCTTACAGATGGCGCCGGCAAGCCGGTCAAAATCAAATCTATTGAGCTGGACCACAAAACGGGCACCTATTCGCTCGTGACAGAAACAGGTCGCATAATCCGCTCCCCCGACGGCACGGAGGCTCAACAAGATCGCGTTGGCAAGTCCGTGGAAGATTACGACAATAAAGTCGTGTCGTGGATGAAAAAAGCCGGGCTGGAGTTGAGCCCGGAACAAAAGCGCACACTCCAGGCGGATCTTGCGGTGATCAACAAGCTGCCTCCCGAACAGAAAGCACGGATTCTCATCAGCCTCGACCGGATCATTAATGGAAACAGTGATGGGAAGACCGAACTATCCAAGAGCCAGCGCGCCGAGCTCGCCACTTCGCTTGCGCACCAGATTGCTCATCCGGAATCCATTACCCAGGGAGGCAAGCGCGCTGCCGGCATGGCATCGGCAGAACGTTTGATGTCAGCCGTACGCCCCGACCAGTACGCGCGCATGGTGGCAGATCTCGCCGTCGACGGAAGGCACACGACCAGGGACGGGCACAGCGTAACCGTCCAGCGAACGAATTACGGCTTCCTCGACGGCAAGACCGATTCGTACAACATGCGCTCCCTGACCAGCGAGCTGTTTCAGAACGCCGCGGCGAACATTGCTTTGCGGAAAGAGCACAAGCTGTATCGGTCTTACTTACCGGATGCCTCCGAGCTGGATCCCAGACCTGCCGGCGTGGACCCCGCACTTGATACGGGCGAACGATTGGTTGACATGGATGGGCGAGTGCGGCGCTTCGACGGGCTTACGGCGGAGCAACGCAAAAACCTGCTGGTATCGCTTGGAATCGACGGCTATGACGCCGGTACCATAGCATCTTCAAAGGATCTGCTGGCTGCGTGGGAATCCAGGGCGGACAAGAACGTCCCTCTGCAGATAGCAATCAAGGTACCGAAGGACATCGGCTACTTTACCCGCGAATGGCAATTCAGCCCCGAAGTGGATCACGAGTACCACATTCTGACCATCACTCATATTGACACAAGCACCAGTCCCGCGCGCGTGTACTTCGACAACACCGCCGGCGGTGAAGATCACAGCTATCCCCACGGAACGGCTATCCTGAGCTGGGACATCCGGCCCGCCTAGCCGAAGGGACATTCCACCAGGTATGACGCGCTAAGGCCAATACTGTTCGGTTAACCTGGGGGCGCCTGCATCCTGCCCGCTTCCAAGCAGGTCCGCGAAGGAGGCGAGGTACGAGCCGACGGAGCATTACGGAGGATGCGGAGCCGCTGCGCGACGGAGAAGCCGGCGTCAGCCGGCCTGTGCTCCAGGGGTACCATCCCAGTCCGTCGTTAAGCGAACAGTATTGGCGCTAAGGCTGGTCGAGCCAGTAACGATAGTGAGGCTTCCCCTTCTTATCGAGTCCCGCGTACTGCAGCCATCCGCGCGGACCCTTGCGGTGCGCCGGGGTGTAGAAGATGAAGTTGCCTTCTGGCGCATTCGGGTCCGGCTCAATGCGGATGATGCATGGATTGGGGAC
>DATNRD010000566.1:0-3960 GCA_036703665.1 Candidatus Obscuribacterales bacterium | reverse complement strand
AGTCTGTGAACAGTAAAAAACGAGAATATGAATTGATCGAGATTCTTCTTGACAGGTTGCATACCGCTTCAGAAGATGGGAGATGGAATAAAAGAGAAGGGGCTGCTGAAGCAAAAGCGTCCGGCGCTTCACATCGATGGCGCCGATGCTTGTGCGTTCGCCCGGTGGTAGTGATTCGCCCTCAACCCCGGCAGTCCGGTCATGTCGCAGGCTATCACGCAACACGGTATTTCCGCGCGTGCCCGCCGGTTTCACCCGACTGGGTTTGACGCCGTACGCATCCCGCTGGGGGTTGTCCTGCTCATCGCGGCGATTCTCAAGGCCCAAGAGCTTACCTTCCGTCCCGTCGTGGAAACGTCGCCGCTCACGTTAACTTGGCTGCTCATGGCAGTGGTTGAAATCGAAATACTGCTAGGGGTGTGGCTGCTGGCCGGCTTTTTCCCGAGGGCACTGCGCTGGGCCGCGCTTGCTTGGTTCACGCTGCTTCTCTGTGTCAGCATCTGGCGGGCGGCCACTCGGTGTCGTACCCCGTGGCGGCGTAGCCGAAGCGCCCTTTTCGCTGCACAACCCCGGGACCGAGACGGTCAAACTTGCCGGCGTCGAAACCAGCTGTGCGTGCCTTGATATCGAGGCGCCCGCGGAACCTATTCTGCCTGGCGAGACCGTTACGGTACTTGCCCGGTTTGATTCGCGCCGTGATCCGGGATTCACGGGAAAGCTGCACATGGAGGCACGCGGCCGGAGTCGCGATGGGCGGGTGGTGTTCCTCGCAGCGGTTGATGCGACTGTGCAAGACGCTGAACCGAGACATTCCGTGATGTCACGGAGGTAACGCAAACCATGCTGCAGGAATTGCGACAAAATGGCTTTCCGAACATCGGATGGCAGAGGATCGTTGGCTTGGCGTTCCTGCTCCTCTGCTGTGCGGCGGCTTATCTGGTCGGAGCGACGACCGGCAATCAGACAAATGTGGTCAGCGGCCTGACTGTTGATGTCTCTCGCCTCGATTTAGGCGAGGTCTGGGAGAACAAGGACTTCCGCTGGACGTTGCCCATTACCAATTCGAGCCACACGGCCATTGACATCCTTGACGTTTACACCAGCTGTGGTTGCGCCCAAATTCAGCCGCGCGCATTTACTTTGGCACCCGGCGAGACGAAGGAACTTGACCTCTCGCTCGACCTCAGCCTGCGGCCGGATGCCGGAGCAGTCAGGGAGTTCTCGCTCCAAGTCGTGCCGCAGGTTCAGAATGCCCCTCCGTCCGACCAGGGGTGGGTGATCCGCGGCCGCCTCAAGAGGGCTTTCTCGTTCGTCCCTGCTGAGGTTGACTTCGGAGAGGTATTAATCGGCGATGAGTCCGCCACGACCCGCGCGATTCGAGTAACGCCGAACCTTCAGGTTGGCCATTTGGCGGTCACGTGCCAACCACCGTTGGCCATCACAAGTATAAAACAGTCCCCTAACAGAGCAAACGCATTCGACATAATGCTTACCCTACCGAAGGACATCAGGCCCGGGCCGTTTCAATTTGTTTTGGCTGTACAGGCCGTCCCCCCCGAGGGACAAATGTCGGCCTTCGGATACATCCCTGTGACCGGAACAGCGGTAGAAGAAATACAGATTCTTCCGCCGAGCCTTTTGTTAGCGGTGCGACCACTTGACGAGTGCATCGAGGAGACGATCGTTCTTACATCCCGAACCGGGAAAGAGTTTTCCGTGAAAGGGTTGCACTCGCAATCACCGGACACGCAGGTACGGCCGATTGGCACCATTTTCCGAAGTAGTCGTCAGGCTTTCCGCATCACCCAGCGAATTGCGCGACCAGGCCGACACTCTACCCAGGTCGTCTTTGACATCGCACTTTCAGGCGAATCCACCAATCGTCGTGTGACGCTCCCCATCATCTATTACGGCCTGGCATGCGACCATAAGTAACAAGAACCGAGAGGTCATCCATGCACTTGCTGCGAAATCCTCTTTACCCAATTTTGGTCGGCGCCGCGCTTTGCCTTCCCCTGCATCCAGTCCCGGTACTGGCTGACTCCCCGGCGGACATTCTCGCGGACTGGAAACACCGCGAAAACGCGATGCGAAGCGCAAAGTACGAAATAACCGGAAAGGTAGTCCTTCCTAAAGGAGCCTACAGCAACAATCCCCATCTCCCTGCACATGCCAAGAATAAGCTCATTCCTGACAAGGATTACGTTTATGAGAAGACAATGCTTTGGGTCATTGATTTTGCCAATAATCGCCTCCGCAAAGACTATCAGGACCAGACTTTCAACTTTACGACTCTGAAGTTTCATCCACTCGCCGTGGTGCAGGTGTTTGACGGGCGAATGACCAAGAGACATTTTCCACGGCAAAGCAACCCGAGCAGCTCGTCTGGCTACGCCGACATGGGATTGGTAAAAAACGGTAACACTGTCGATATCGTTGTGAACGATTACCCGGTGTTCTTGGCACGTGGCTTCATTGGGGTCTCGAAGACCTTATCCGCTGCGAAAAAGCCTACGACATTGAGCCCAACTCCAGCGGCATTTACCATTACAGAGCGTGCTCCTCAAATGTGCCGGAATGTTCAATGCCGCGTTGTCCGTATCCGGCATAAAGATGATCCGGCTGGTTGTTTCGAAGAGTTGTTTGTTGACCGCACACTCACGAGTGCGGTACTGCGAATGGATGTGTACACACACGGCGTGCTCTCTGATAGACTGGACATTGTCTATGATGACAAAGGGATGGTTCCACAGAAATGGACAAGTACCTTATTCGAGGGCGATTCACGTGTGTCGGCCTCCGAGCAATTGACGGTCAAGCGCGCGTGGGTCAATCCTGAGCTTCAGGCGGGGGACTTTGATATCCCTTTGACACCGGGTATGCGAGTAATTGTGGGGGACGCTGTGACCTATCAGCATGCAGACTATAAGGTGACGGCCGATGGAAGTTTGGTTCCTATCGGGGCAGAGGCGCCTCTGGTAAGACAATGGCTGCCGCATCTATTGGTCGCTGGGATCGCTACCTTGGTCGCGCTTGTTGCGCGGCGTTTAGTCAAGAGGTTTCGCCCGAAAGATGGGAGGATGTGCGCGTGACGACTTACATTAATGGGAAGGTGCGGTTTGTCTCGTGGCTCGTTGGGTCCTTGTTTCGGGGGTCCTGTGCTTCCACGGATCAAGGCTGTTGGGCTGCACGCAAGGGTGTGTGACCACGTTGTGTCACGTGTTCAAGGTTGAGAAGGGAGAGGCCAAGTGCACGTTTTATACGGCCCCACAAACGAATCTTCCGAAGCGTCATGCGTTGAACGTCAATGTCTGGCGTCAGAATAACAATGAAGAGTTTCCACTCACCCAGACTGATGAAGTACTCAATGTGTGGATGCCCCCCTGCGCCTTGACTTGTGCTGCGACATCGCTGCCACAGGAGGGCGTCTGTAACCCAGTACTGAAGAATAAAGCAGGAACCGTCCAAAGGGCCGAATGCCGTCCGAAAAGTTGATCGCTGAGTCGCTCGGGATGGAATCCTAAAAAGGGGGCACGCCCTTTGGAGGTTGGTTGCCAAGTTCTAATCGCCGGGGTCGGGCTGAACGGCTAAATGATCTCGTAGTGAGCGGCGAAGAGTGCGGCATAGTAGGCCAGGGGGAATGCGCTTGCAGTGGCGAGGCATCCTCCGAAGGGCGGCGGCAGTCGGTGGAGCATTTTCCCGAGCACAAGGTACAGCGGAAACGCCACTGCCGCGAACCGGCCGTGGCCGGCCATGCAGTTTTCGTAGCTCCGCGTCGCGTAGGGGATCGCCAGCAGGCACACGACCAGGGCGATCTCTGCGGGAATCAGCCAGCGCTTCCGCCAGCCGAGGGCGAGGAGCGCAAGGGCGACTGCGAAGTAGATTGGGTTGGCTACATATAGGCTAAACAGCGGGTGCCGTTCCTCGGGAAACCGCTGCCAGCAGCACGGCGAGGCCGGG
>DATNRD010000565.1:0-3512 GCA_036703665.1 Candidatus Obscuribacterales bacterium | reverse complement strand
CTCGTGCCACCCATTCTTGTGCGCCTCGTCGAGTCGTCTTAGCACCCATGCCGTCAGCCTCGGCACCTGGCCTTGCCCCGGCGGTGTGATCAGCTCCTCGATAAGGCAGTGAAATTCGTCATGTTGCCTTTCCAGGAAGTCGGTCTCGGCCTCGGTGGGTGTGGTGAAAAAGACAAGGTCCTGAAACGGCGCCAGCCCTCCTTCTTTGACAAGGGCCGGCGTCGGCACCTGATAATCGATCTCACCTACCAGTTTGAGGTAACGCGTTTCTTGCGTGGCCGACTTGCCTTCCGGCGGCGTGCCGGTCAACCCCACTACTACAGGGTCATCCAGCCGTTTCACCAGATGTGTCATCACGGCAGCCCAGTAGTCGGTCAGGTGGTGGCATTCATCGAAAATGACGAGTTTGAACTTCTGACGGCGCAACGCCTGCAGAAGCGCCAGCGCGTTATCATGGAGCACGTCGTTGAGATCCATCACCTCCGTCAGCCACCGACGCAGTCGGCTTGTGTGGCGGGAAATTTCCTTCTTGTAGGCGTAAGGATTCTTCTGCATGAGCTCCATGATTCTCAGTTCCGCCTCGCCTGTGGAAAGCGATTTGGCGCCGGTTAACTCTTTGACCCATGACTGGTGCGCGAGCTTGTCGAGGTACTCCTGCTCGCGTCCGGGCGTGGACAGCACCTGGTAGGTGAGCACCGTGATCGGCTTGAGCGGCTTATCCTCGTGAGTGCCGATCAGCTCTTCGGTTGCGAAGGGAATCTCGTCGTCGGGAATGAACAAATCCAGTTTCTGGCTCCACTGGGCCTGAATGGTGGTGTTGGGAGCCAAGATCAGGCTCGGACAGCGCAACTGGCTTATAATCTGCAGCCCGATAATCGTTTTGCCGGCGCCCGGCGGCGCCACGATGTGCAGTTCGCGCTCTCCGCGCTCGAGCTTGAGATTGACCAGCTCGATGATCTCTTGCTGGTATCTCCTCAATGGATGGCGGAATTGCATCCTGTCCAGCGGCGAATCCTCGCGGGCACTCACGTGCCGCACCGCCTCATCTCCGTTCTTGTCGCCGGCCGGCGGACTCTTGCGCAAGTCAGCCACCATGAAAGGCCTTCTTTCTAGCGCGCCCTATGACGCGAGGACTACTCTAAACACGATAAGGCAAGGCGCCGGCGTTGGCAACCAGGCCCAGGTGCTACTGAGATGGCCGCCTGTACCTGTAACTTTCCACTGCACGTCAGTTGCAAGGAAGTCCGTGCCAAAACACCGCCCACGATGCCCGTTTGCACTATCGCAACTGCCAGCAAAGTTACGCGACTCTCATGTGAAGTTCGCCTAAGCCAGGCGCTGTCGGCGTTATGGACGCACGTGCTCAGGGAAGATTATAGGCAAACAGCATTGCTCGCTTGCAAGAACCTCTTCTCTTCAGTGTTTTCGTGCCAGGGCTGTCACAGGCACGGTCCTTCTTTTCTGGGGATGGGAAAAATGCGTGTTCACACTTTGATGAGTCTGTGCTACGCCGTTGGTCGTGCGGTATTGATCCCCGGAGTAGCGGCTCCCCAAGAAATGCTTCAAGGAACGCATTGCAACAAGTTGCGCGTCTGTCATCGCCTTGTGGGAGACGGCCGGCTCATGGCCGGTACAGCCACAGGAGGAGCGGTCTCCGCAGGCAGCCGCAACATGGCACGGAACCCTTGCCGTCGAGGGGAGCGCGGCTCTTTCGTTGCGGATGCTCCGCTGGCACTCTGGGTCTTGTTCATTTGCCTGACAATACCGCTTATAGATCTGGCAACCGTTTCCCTCCGCTCGACACTGCTGGTGATGGCAGCCCGGGAGGCGGCTCATGCAGCGGCGCGGTGCAAGACGTTCAAAACTGCGTTGGGACCGGACGAGCCGTCGGCTTCCGATGCCGCTTCAAGCCGAGCGCAGGAAACCGCTTCGAAGTTTTCCGAGATAAGGGTATCGGACGTGAAGACCTACATCGTTGTGACAAACATCAACAGCGGCAGTTCGACCAGGCAATCTTCCCCGTTGTCCCAGCCTGCCGATACCGCTGAAAACCTTTATCTGGTTGAAGTTGAGGTCTCCGGGCAGACCAGTCCTCTACTTCCCTTCTCCGGCGGTGGTCTTTTCGGAAACGTGCCGGGGCTGACTGCTCCCGTGCCGCTTACGGTCGCATCAAGGGAGTACCACGAATACCCGCAGGGCTTGAACCAGTGAAAAAAGTCTCTTGCCCTGTGTTGATTTGATCTTCTCCCCTCGCAATAAATGGGAGATCGCGACATGTATAGAAATCACTCGCATAGGGCGCACGGGCAGTCGATGATCGTTCTCGTGCTCATTATCGCCTTTTTTGTCGTCGGCGCGCTGGCGCTGTTCGGGTTTGAGGTGCATCGGCTCACTCTGGCACGGGAGCAGCTCATCGCTGCCTGCGACGCAGCCAGCCTGGCAGGCGCGGCCACGTTGGCCAGCCAGGACAACGTAGATCCAGTGGCCGCACACGATCAGGCAATGAACACCGCGCTGACCGCCTTCCAGCAAAACTCGGTGCTCGGTGCGAGGCTGTCGGACGCTCAGCTTGGACTTACGGATATAGCGCTGCCCGGCGCGGGCCAGTCCTCGGTAAACGTGGAATTTCTTGATCCCCACAACAACAATCAGCCGGTTGACCTCGGCGATCCCGCCGGCAAGATTGTCCGTGTTTCGGCGGTCCTGGGGCTGGAGCCGGCGTTCGGCAGATTTCTGGGTTTAGGCACTGTGCCGGTGCGGGCAATCTCATCCGGCGGGGTGCCTGACCTCGACGTTGTTCTTGCTTTCGACATATCCGGCTCCATAGACGATCAAACTCCCGTCACCTTTGTCCGCCGCCAGTGGAGCCCCGCGCAGGCCAGGATTGTCTACATTGTGCCGCCGGCACGACCGGGTGCCAAGGCAGGACCCCTTGCGCAGGGAAGAATTTACGATGTTCTGGGCCCGGTCCCGACTGGAACCAGGGTCAATGCGACATTCCCGCAATACCTGGCCAACAGCAATACGCCCGACATCAGGTGGCCGCTTACCTTCAGCGAGAAATCAGGATCGCCGGGCGCCAGCCCTGGCTTGCGTGGCGCTTCCAACTCCGGCGCCCCCCCAGGGAACCAGAGCACGGGCAATCCGCTGTCTGCTCCCCAATATGTCTACACCTACACCGACCTTGTGGTGAACATTGATGGCAAGGAGACCTTTCAGGGCATCTCCGTCGATGGGTACGACTTTCCGGACCTGGCGACCGTTGTAGAGGCGGCGCGCGGAAACCTCGAGAACGGAGGCGTCTTCCGCGCCAGCAGGGCCGACAGCGGTGTTCCACCAAATGTCTTGCCGAAGGCCGGGTACCAGGCCAAGTATTTTGAACTGGCTCGCGCGAACGTGCATCCACTGGGCGACGCTCAGAAAGCGGCCTCGGACTTCTTTACCATCATGAACACCAACACCGACGGGCACTTCGGCTTGGTGGCGTTTTCCGACAACGGCGGCACTTCACC
>DATNRD010000564.1:0-3806 GCA_036703665.1 Candidatus Obscuribacterales bacterium | reverse complement strand
TGCCGCAAGGACGGCTCCTCCGCCTTGCAGGCGCCGCGGTCCTTGTGACAGACGTAGATCAGCACGGGCACGGAGGACTCCAGGACCTCCTTTTCGAAGTTGTCCATCGTCAGCTGAGCGAACTCGGGCTGAGGCGCGGGAGCCGGGGCAGGCTGCGGCTCGGGAGCACGCTGCGTGTGCGCGCAGCCCTGGGTAGCCAGCAGGGTGATGCCCATGAACAGGGCAGAGAGCAGGGTGATGGTCGTCTTCATGTTTTCCTTTTCTTTCGCTTTGGTCGAGCCGAACGGCGGTGGCAGCGCGCATTCGCTCCGCGCCGCTTCGGCGGTGGCGTCAACTGTTCGAGGCTGCGACGGCAACCGGAGAATCGCGCAATGATGGTTGTCCTACAACGGCAAAGTCCACCGGCTTATCCCTGCAGCAACCGCCATGACCGCCCAAACGCTGTCTCGAAGAACAGTTGTCACTAGCACTGGCACTGGTCGGGGTTGCTGCCTTTGGATTCCGGTGGTCACACGAAGGACAATTAGAACTTACTGGTGGCCGCGACTGATTGGCAACCATAGTTAAGCAACTGCCCTGGCGTAGGTGGCCCAGGTCGGCATCGGATGCTAGCAAATTGGACTGACATGCCCAGCCGAGAAACAGAGCTCAGCTCGTCTGTGAGTCAAGGGCAGTGACTCAGCCAAGCTCTTAACTCGAGCAGCCGTCAAACTCCGCCCCTTTTTCTCGAGCGAGGCGTACCAGGAATGCCTGCGAAGTTCGCTAATCAACCCGGAGGGGCGATTGTACAATTTTATATGTACAGTCAAGACACAACTATGTCACCAGTCAACCGTCAGCGACCCACGACGAAGCTCGACCGCGTTTTAGGAAAGTCCGAAGCGCGCGATAAGTTCTTGCCGCTGGTCGATGAGCTAGCCAGCCGCGGTGGCATAGTTAAAATCACTGCGTACGGCAAACCTGTGGCCGTGCTTATGAGCCATAACGACTATCTCGTGCTCCGTGCCAAAGCAGAACAGCCTCTTGAGCCAAAGCGGGCATTGGTGGGCTGTTTTGAGTTGGTCGGAGATCTGGATGAAGCCAGCAAAGAAGTTGCCGCAATGATACGCAAGTCCATCGCGCGGAGCACAAACGAGCTTTGACTCCGACTGTCCTGGTCACGGATACGCATCCTCTCATCTGGTACATTGCCGGCCAGCATCGCAAGCTGCCCAAACAAGTGACGGAAGCGTTCGATGCCGCGGTTGAGGGTAGTGTAGCCATTGATCGAACCCGAAAACTGTCATCCTCTTACGATGGACTTGAGCGGAGCGAAAGCGGTCCTGAGGGAGCCCTTCGCATGCTCCAGCAGCCCGGCTTCGCATTCACAGCATCGGCTCAGGGCAGGCTGCGCGACCGAAGGAACCATCTCCTTGTGCCGACACGAGATCCTTCGCCAGGATGACAGTTTCGAGGCGGGTGACCTGTCTTGGCCGAAACCTTACAGGTTCAGGCCGACCTCTATAGAATCTAGTAGCGCGTGGCGCAGAGAAAGCGTGCGAGGCAGGCGGCGGCTTTCGCGCCTCCAGCACGCTTTCCCTGACGGCACCTGACGGGTCAGGCGCAGAGTTCCGCCGGCATCTTGCTGGTCGGCTTGAGCACGATGTTGGGATGGACGGTGAACTGCTCCCAGCAGTTCTTGTCGTAGCTGGTGTTGCAGGCGTCCTGGACGACCTTGATCGTGCTTTCGGGCAGCCGCCTGGCCAGCCCGAGAACGGTCTCCAGCACGCACAGGTCCGTGTTGACACCACAGACGCGGAACCGCTTCGTGCCGTACTTCTTCCACTCGCACGTGTTGATGACATTAAGCGACCCGTCGCTGAAGATCTTCTGGACGACCTGGTAGCGGTCGTAGCCAGAAAGCAGTTGCATGATCGACCGGTGCGTCGGCTTGTACCCCTCTTCATCCAGCGGGCTGAAGTAGGGGACTTCGAGCAACACGACCGGGCAGTGGAAATGCATGGCCCGCTTGACCTCGCGCTGGACTGCCGCGAGCGTCGCGGGGTCCTTGCTGGCGGGGAAGTCGGGCTGCATGTCCACCACTACAAGGGTGTACTCCTTCATCAGGAGCCCTCCTGTACTTGGGCGAGAACGAAAGGCAGGTGCAAGCGCAGGCGGCTCCCCTCCAGGGATTCCGTGGCTGGAAGGGAGCCGCCGGGTGCGGGTTCCCCAAGCGTCAGGCTCACGAGCTCATCGCCCGTGTGAACACGCGTGTTCATGAGGCCTCGCGCGCCGCCGCGAGTGCGAGGCTGCTTATCGAATCGCCGCCCGGCGGGCGAGTATCGCTACTCGTCCGGCCAGTTGCGGACCTGCTGGCGGCCGTCGCGGCGGTCGCGCCGGTTGCGCTCCCGCTTGCCGCCACCGTGGACGCCACCACGGACGAAGGTGCCGCTCTCGATCTGAGCCTGGCGGCGAGCCGCCCGCTCAGCCTTGAGCTGGTCCTCCAGCGTGATGGTGCCGCAGTACAGCGCGCCCTTCTTGTCCCTGGGCGGCTGCACCACGTGCGTCTTGTTGCGCTTCGCCATAGCGTGTCTCCTTGGCTGAGGGTCCGTTAAGAGAACGAGGCTTCCCGACGCTGCCGGGAAGCCCGCCGTGACAAACGCGCAACCAGCGGAGGCTGCGCGTTGCTCCAGCCCTAGTGCCGCACGAACGGGTCGGAGCGGCTCACGGACTTGAGCTTCAGGGTGACCGTCACCCCGGCGACCAGGATCTCGTAAGCAAGGCAGAAGAAATCCCGGTACCCGAGGCGCTTGAACACCAGAAACAGGTCGGGCTCGCCAGGACCGGTGGCAACCAGATCCCAGCGAACCTGAGCGGGGTCGTGACCGAGCGAAAGAAGGAGCTCGGTTGCACTCAGCGTCAACATAGCTCTTTCTCCTCGGAGTCCCGCACAGCGCGCGACTCCACTGGCCGCAGGGAGCGGCCGCTTAGCAGGTGGAACGTTGGCGACCGCGCCTAGCGATGCAGGGCGGCCTCGATCTCTTCGGCGCGCTGCCTGAGCCCGCGCGCATGCTGCTCGCGTCCCGTCTTCTCCAGCATGTCGGCGGACTGCCTGAAGGCGTGCGCGAGCAGCTTCTGGTCCGAAGCAGGGTTTTCGAGCAGAAGATCGATGCCCCGCAGGTAGAACACCTCCGCCTCGGCGTAGCAACCCAGGGACAGCCGCACGTCCCCGCGCTTGACAAGCGCGTGAGCGAGCAGCTCGGGATCGGGCGAGGCGGGCCGGTCCAGCAGGCCGACGACCTGCTCGTAGAGCCTATCGGCTTCCCAGAGGCGAACCTGAGCCAGGTACATGTCCGCACGCTTGGCGATCACGTACGCTGCAGCCGGGTGGTCCTTGCCGAGGTTCCGCTCGGCCTGGTTGAGAGCATGCGCATAGAGGCCCTCCGCACCCTGGTTGATGAAGGCATCGACGTACGTCGGGTTGAGCCTGGCCGCTTCGCCCAGATCCGCCGTAATGATGACCTCGGCCTCGGCGCGCTCGGGCGCCTGGCTGAACTTGAGGACGGTGAGCGCCCCGTCGAGAATCTTGCGCGCGTGCCAGGGCTCGGGCACGGTACGCGACATGGCTTCGCGCGCCATATCACGCAGCACAAGTGCGGTCTGCACGAAACGACAATCGGTGCTGATCCTTCGCATGTTTTCCTTTGGTGGTGGACGGCCTGCGCGCCGCCCGGCAGGGGTGGTTGCTAGGAACGAACAGGCGGGTACGTGCCACCTGACCTGCTGGAGAGGTCCGCATGGCACGCCCCGCTCCGCGCGTCTTTCTA
>DATNRD010000563.1:0-4062 GCA_036703665.1 Candidatus Obscuribacterales bacterium | reverse complement strand
CAGAACCAGACATCCCTTCTCCTCGGCGTGCTTTACCGCCTGCAGGTCGGCCTCGACGACCACAAAGGGCACGCGGTTGAGAGAGAAGTGGTGAGCCACCTCCTGCCCGGTGCGCCCGAAGCCGCACACGATCTGATGGTTGGAAAGTCTGGCAATCTTTTCCTTCATGCGCCGCCGGCCGATTATCGCGGTTGGGTTCGCCTCCAGCAGCATCTGCACCATGTCGCTCAGGATGTAGAGGACAAAGCCGACGCCGGTGAGCATCAATACTAATGCAAAAACCCTGCCTGCGTCGCTAATCTGCTGCGGGAAGCCATATCCTACGGTGGTGACGGTTTCGACCGTCATAAACAGCGCATCGAGCAGGCTCCAGTGCTCGATCCACATGAAGCCCAGCGTGCCAATCAGCACCAGCACGCAGATGCGTACGAGGTGCCAGAGAAAACGTTGCTGCAGAGCGGACGTCAAGGGGTGGATTGCCTGCTGCGGGGCTGGCCGCGGGTCCCGGGACCCGGACAAATAATAACTACTTTTGAAAGACTGGGGCGGGGCCAGGCCTTAATACTGCTAAGATCAGGTGCTGGAATGCGCGCCGCGACGTGCGCGCTTAGGTTAGCGTCTTCTCTTTTTGGAGCACAGATGAGCGCAGTTGCAGAAGCCACCCAGGGGCGGGTTGTTCAGGTTATCGGACCGGTTGTGGACGTGGAGTTTCCGAGCGGGCAGTTGCCGGAGATCTATCACGCTCTCGAGGTCAGGGCAAAAAACCCGGCCGGCGACCAGGTGAGGGTCGTCTGCGAAGTCCAGCAGATGCTCGGCGACAATCGCGTGCGGACGGTTGCCATGAGCTCGACCGACGGCATGACCCGCGGTATGCCGGTGGTCGACACCAAGCAGCCCATTCTCGTGCCAGTGGGGCAGAAGACGCTGGGGCGCATTCTCAATGTGCTTGGCGAGGTCGTCGACGAAGGGGAAGCGATCACCGACTGCGAGAAGTGGCCCATCCACCGGCCCAGCCCGGATCTCACCAAGTTGCAGACGGAAACGGTTCTTTTCGAGACCGGCATCAAGGTCGTCGACCTGCTCGAGCCTTACATCAAGGGCGGCAAGGTGGGCTTGTTCGGCGGCGCCGGCGTCGGCAAGACGGTCATCATTCAGGAGCTCATCCACAACATCGCCATGCACCACGGCGGCTATTCGGTCTTCGGCGGCGTGGGCGAGCGGACGCGCGAAGGCAACGACCTCTGGCACGAGTTCAAGGAATCCGGCGTTATCGACAAGGTGGCGCTGGTTTACGGGCAGATGAACGAGCCGCCCGGCGCTCGCATGCGCGTGGGGCTGGCGGCGCTTACCGTGGCCGAGTATTTCCGTGACGTGTCAGGGCAGGACGTGCTCTTTTTCGTGGACAACATCTTCCGCTTCGTGCAGGCCGGGTCCGAGGTATCCGCTCTGCTGGGGCGCATGCCCTCGGCGGTGGGATACCAGCCGACGCTGGCCAACGAAATGGGCGAGCTGCAGGAGAGAATTACCTCCACCAAGGACGGCTCGATCACCTCGGTGCAGGCTATCTACGTGCCGGCCGACGACTTGACCGATCCGGCTCCGGCGACGACCTTTGCCCACCTGGACGCCACGACCGTCTTGAGCCGGCAGATTGCCGAGCTGGGCATATATCCGGCCGTCGACCCGCTGGCCAGCACAAGCACGGCCTTGAAGCCGGAGGTTGTCGGGCAGGAGCACTACGACGTGGCGCGCGGCGTGCAGCAGACCCTGCAGCGCTACAAGGACCTGCAGGACATCATCGCCATCCTGGGCATGGACGAGCTGTCGGCCGAGGACAAGCTCATCGTCAGCCGTGCCCGGAAGATCCAGCGCTTCTTGAGCCAGCCGTTCTTTGTCGCCGAGCAGTTCACCGGTCGCGCCGGCAAGTATGTGCCCTTGAAGGAAACGGTTGCCGGCTTCAAGGCCATTCTCAACGGGGAGCACGACGATCTGCCGGAGCAGGCCTTCTACATGGTGGGTAACATAGAAGAAGCGAAGGAGCAGGCTAAGGCCCTGGCTAGCGCCTGATGAAGAAGAAGAAAGAACAGCAAGCGGATCACGCACACCTAGAGCCCGGGGATGCCGGCAAGTCGGCATCGAGGCGTGTATACCTCTTCGGCCGGCTGGAGAACGAGGTGACGCTGCCGATCATCAAAAAGCTGCTCAAATTGAACAAGCGCGACCCGAAAGCGCCCATCGACCTCTATATCAACTCCTCTGGTGGCAACGGCTACAACGCCGACGCCATCATCGCCGTGATGCATTCGATCGAGGCGCCCGTCAACACCATCTGTCTGGGCCACGCCCTGTCCGGAGCCTGTGAGATCCTGGCCTCCGGCACGGGCGAGCGCGCCGCTTACGAATTCGCCACGCTCATGTTCCATCAGACTCTCTGGGAGGCCGACGGTGATATCACCAACCTGGAGATCCAGGCTGCTCAGGGCCAGCGCTTCCGGGAAGCGCAGATCGAGCTGCTCAGGCGGTGCACGGGACAGTCGAAGGACAAGATCCGCAAGGACATCGAGCGCGACTATTACATGTCTGCCGAAGACGCCTTGAAATACGGGATCATCGACAGGGTCATCTATCATACAAGTACCCAGCGTGGAACCGCCGGTGGTGGTGGGGCAGCCGTGCCCATGACCAGGTCGGCGGCCAAGTCTGCCAGGGCCGGCAAGCCGGTACGCTCATCGGCAGCCAGGCCCGGCGGAAAGAAGGGCGGCGCAGGCGGCGGCAGGTCGGGGAGGCGAGGGTATGGCCGGTAAACTGACTTTGAAGATCATCACTCCTGAAAGGATTGTTCTCGACGAGCAGGTCGACGAGGTGGTAGCGCGCGCCGCCGACGGCGAGCTGGCAATTCTGCCCGATCACGAGCCGATTCTGACCGCTCTTTCCGTAGATGTCCTGCGCTGGAAGGCAGGGCGTGAAGAGGAGACGGCTGCCGTCATCGGTGGTGTCATGGACGTAACAGGCAACGAGGTCACAGTGCTGAGCGACCTGGCTGAGCTCGATACGGAGATCGATGTGGCGCGGGCGCACCAGCGCAAGGAAAGAGCCGAGGCCGAGAAGCTGCAAAAGGTCGACAAACTAGACGTGTACCTGACCGAGATGGCCATCTCCAAGAGCATCGCCAGGCTGAAGGCCGCCGAGCTGGCCAAGACCCGCCGGCGCGCGCGCCAGCAGCCCACGGAATAGGGTGGCGGCCAGCGTATCAGGGGACGGCTTTTTGCAGCAACAAAGCTGACTTCACTTTGGTTTCCGGGGTCTTGCCGCAGACGACCTGGCCCTGCGTCATGTCGGCTGCACCGGCCGGGTCTGCCGATTTCAAGCGCACGAACATGGTGCTGGAAGCGCCGCCGTCGAGATTAATTGCCTCCGAGCAGCCCAGAGTCTTGAGCAGCTCGGCAAGTTCCGGCAGCGTCACCCCGGCGGAGCGGCTTTCCTGCCCGTTGCCGGAAACGCAGACAAGCATCGCGTATCCGTCCGCGGTGATACCAAATGCAGTGCGCGCCGCCGGTTTGCGGGAGCCGATGGAATCGCTCGCCTTGCCGTCCGGATCGGTGCGCACGAATGCTTCCTCCTTATCGCGGAGGACCGGCAGCAGCCGAGGACCTGCCTGCACCGAATGCTCGAGCTTCAGCCCGGCTGGCACCGGATCGTTGTGAGCGGCTATTTGAACGGATTGCGATCCATGCTCATCGGAGAAGATTCGTACTTCGCTGCGGTTGAAAATCGCTTCCAGATGCGGTGCCAGTTTCGGGTTTTCGATAAGGGCTTTGTTCGTGCGCGGGTCGGCAACCAGCTTGCCGCCGATCGTCACGTAACTTGTGCTTACCCCGTCGCTCAAATTGAAGTAGCCGGCGTTGACCGCGGCGCTGGCTCTGTTCTTGATGGCTGTATCCGAGGTGGTCCCCGTATGCTCGTTGATGGCCGGCGTAAGCCTCCACTTGCCCGTCTTCATGTCGACGACGACCAGATGGACTTTGCTGCCGCCCTTTGTCTCAAGAGAGTAGTAGATTGCTC
>DATNRD010000562.1:0-4925 GCA_036703665.1 Candidatus Obscuribacterales bacterium | reverse complement strand
CCTCCTCCACCAGGGAAGCCGCCCCCGAAGCCGCCTGTAAAGCCGCCCGGGCCGAAGCCGCCCCCAAAGCCGAAGTCTTGCGCCAGCACCGGCCCGCAACCCATCATCAGGGTCAGACCAACTGCCATGGCGAACCGGAAGAGCTTGTCCATATGGTTAAACACCCGACCCAGAAAGAGCCACGATGGGAACTTGCGTTGTCTTAGTAAGGTGGAAAAGTCCGGAAAGGAAATGCCCGGAATCCGCCTCCTGACTCTGTTATACACGAAAAACCGCCAACAGAGTCGGGTTTGGGATGGGTGAATACTACTCTTTGCCTCGTCCCTTGTCAACGGGGGCGGCATGCGAAGCAAGATTAATTCTCGCGCTCCGCGTCCAACAAAGTTGATTCTCAACGTTCGAGCCATTCGGTTTGTCCTTGAAACGGTCAGCAGCCGGCGAGCAAGGTGATAGCATGGCCGCTGGTGGCGGCAAGCTGCATCCCGGCTGCTAGTAAGGCGCTGGCGCGCTGTAACTCTTACGGTCGCCCGAGGTTCGATTAGGAGGAGCGTCCGGAGATCTGACGGCAGGCGGTCAGAGGAAGTGTAAGGAAATGGGCGTTTACCTGGGCCTGGAAACGAGTTGCGATGAAACCGCAGCCGCGGTGGTGGCGGACGGCAGGAAAGTCCTGGCGGCCGAGCTGCTGTCGCAGACCTTCCTTCATCAGCAATATGGGGGCGTGGTTCCGGAAGTGGCAGCGCGACGGCACCTGGAGACGATCAACGATGTAGTGGCGCGGGCGCTCGCGGACAGTGGTCTGTCGGTCGGTGAGCTGAGCGGTGTGGCTTGCACGGTCGGACCCGGGCTGGTCGGAACCTTGCTGGTCGGGCTGTCGGCAGCCAAGGCGTTTGCCTGGGCGCACGACCTGCCGCTGGTGGCCGTCGATCATTTGCTGGCGCATGTTTGCGCGAACTACATCGATACTGACCTGGAGCCGCCCTTTGTCGCGCTGCTTGTCAGCGGTGGGCACACGCAGATCATCCACTTCAGCGATTACGCCTCGGGGCGGATTCTGGGACAGACACTCGATGATGCAGCCGGTGAAGCTTACGACAAGGTGGCGCGCCTGCTGGGACTCGGCTACCCGGGCGGTCCTGCCATAGACAAGCTGGCCACCGCCGGCGATGCGCGTGCCTTTGCTTTTCCGGAAGGCTCGGTGCCCGGCTACGATTTCAGCTTCAGCGGTTTGAAAACCGCCGTGCTGCGCTGCGTGCAGAAGCTCACCCCGCCTTATCCGCTGGCTGATCTGGCTGCGTCGTTTCAGGAGGCCGTCACGCAGGTGCTCGTGCGAAAAACGCTCGAGGCGCAAAAGGAGCTGGGTGCGGCCAGGATCGTGCTGGCCGGAGGCGTGGCAGCCAACCGTGCTCTGCGCGCTAAGTTCCAGGAAAGATCTGAGGTGCCGGTTTATTTCCCCGCCGTCGATCTGTGCACGGACAACGCCGCGATGGTGGCCGCCGCCGCTCACTTTTGCGGCAGGCCAGCCGGTCTGGACGTCAGCGTCTACTCCAGGCAGGGTATTTGCTGAGCGCTCCTCCTCCGCGCGACAAGACGCTCGGCGGCGACCGGCGGCTACGCCGCCTTGCTCGGTCGCTTCGCGACTTCGCAATGCTTCTATGCTCCGGCGCCTCGCAAGCTCGGCACCTTCGCTCTGCCGCTCTTGCCTTGACGTGCATCCTTTCTAGCTGGCTTTGCTATGAAACAAAGCGCTCATGAAGGCTATGGGTGACTGCCATATTTCTATGGTGATTACCCCAGAGCCTGCTCTGGAAGCGTTCCGGAGCACGTACCGCCGTGTTAGCATGGCTTCAACTGGTCGAAAAGTCGCCCGGTCAGGCTGTGATTATCGGTAAGCTCGATAATCGGAAGCACACTGGATTCCCTTTCAAACATGGTTATCAACACGTATGGCATTCGACGATAAGACTCTAACCTGTCGTGATTGCAACAGGACTTTTGTCTTCTCGGCCGGCGAACAGGAATTCTTCAGCGCCAAGGGTCTGGTGAACGAGCCTAAACGCTGCCCTAACTGCCGCCTGCTGATGCGGGTTCAGCGGGCTGGTGAGGATCCCAGCAAAACAGCTGAAGTGGCCTGCGCCGAGTGTGGAGCTCCCACCCGGGTACCGTTTCAGCCTAAAGGTTATCGCCCGGTCTACTGCACGTACTGCTTTCGTGCAAAAAAAGGAGAGCTTCAGGACAGCAAAGGAACTACCACCGAGCAAGGCTTAGGCGCACTTGCCGTCTGATCGAGTACATCGGGGGAGTTAACAGGTTCAGAAAGGCCGCCGCAAGCGGCTTTTTTGCTTGCCCGGTCGCTTGCAAAATACCTTCAGCCAGCGCCCTTGCGTTGACAGGCACGGCTGCCGCAATTAAATTGCTCTTAGGCAGGGGTCGCTCGTAGCGCGCCAGCAACTGGACTTTGCATCCGGATGATGACGGGGCCGGCATGGAAGAGAGCAACCAAAATCAAGCCCTTCCGCCGGACCGGCTCGGCCGCCGTGAGAGGGTTCCAGAAACGGATGACCGATCGGTCCTTTTTGTCGACAAGACGCTTACAACCGAAAGACTGGAGGTGCTCAGGGAGTTTCTCAAACACGCCTCGACCGATGAGATTGCCATGATTCGCTTGCTCTATGGCGACAATCCTGAGGTTGCCAGGTTCATAGGGCTGGAGACGGCCGGCTGACGGGAGACCCGAATCGGGTCGAGCTGCTGCAGTAGACAAGTCCTGCCGGGGCTCAAACTCCCGAGTAGGCGCCGTTTATAATATTTCTCAGATCACCAGCAGACGCCATGGTAACAGGCGGTACCATTAGTGATATGACAGAAGCAACAGAGCCCTGCCCGACGTGCGGACGACCCACACCAATCGATACTCGTTGCGTTTTCTGCGCGACCGTCACCGATCTGGATTTGAAGAGCCTTCAGCTTGACTATCTTAAGTCGACAGAAGCTGAAGATCACGAGGAGTCGCTCCCGGCAGGGGTGACCATCATAGTTCAGAAGACAGGCCAGCGTGTGCCGCTCAAGAGTCGGAAAGTCAAGATCGGACGAGGACCGTCCAACCAGGTGATAATTCCGGACGATACGTTCACCTCACGCAACCACGCCTGGATCACATACGAAGACGGCGAGTTCTGGCTGGAAGACCTGGGTTCGACCAACGGCACGCTTTTGAACGGGCACCCGGTAGTGAAGAGGCAGGTGCTTTCGTCGGGAGATAAGATACGCGTCGGGCACACTGAGCTGACCTTCGAGATCGAGAAGAATTGACGTCAGTGCCAGGTCCATGCCGGCGGGACGCCAGCGCCCCCAGGGAATCTTCGAGATCCAGAAGAACTGATACTACCGGGCACGGGGAAATTCCGCCCGGGTTGCCGCCTGGAGCAGCGGGGCAAAATTTCCGCGATCGGTCCTGCCCGCCACCGGGTAATAATATGTTTGAATAGACGTTTTTGTGGAAAACGTCGGCGCGTGCACCGTGCGCTTATGGTGACTGCTCCCAAAAACAAAATCGAGCTGGAATCCCAGGTGCTCTGCTCGGCCCTCAGGCAGAGCTGGGCCGGTGGCGACCCCCAGGGGGCAGCCACGGCGGCTCGCGAGCTGTACCAGCTCTTTCCCGACCTCTTGCCGCCCCCCAAGCTTGGCGCCCAGCGGAGTCTGACCAATTACTACCAGCTCATCGGGCTGAACCCCCAGGGCAGCCCGAATACAGCGGTGGCGCGGTTTTTTAGAGCCGCCAAGAGCTTCCTGCGGACCGGCAAGGTCAAGGAGAGCCGTGAGGAATACAACCGCATACTCGACGCCGGCTTTATCCTGCGCAAACCGCGCTTGCGGCTGAGCCACGACCTCATGGTCATACGCGCCTGGTTGATTGAAACGCACACCATACCGGAAGACGGCACGTTGGAGCTGGTAAGTGCAGAGGCCGAGCCGGAGAAGGTGGAAGCACAGCTTGCCAAGACGCAGCCAATAGTCGCCGAACTGCCGGCCCTGGTGCGCCTCCTGAAAGAAGCGCAGATCATCGGACCTGCCGAGGTGCAGGCGTTAACCGCCCAGATGGCGCTGGCGCCCGAGGTTCCCATAGAACGGCTGGTGCTGGATTCCGGCTACGTTACCGCTCAGGAGATGTACTCTCTCAAGCTGGCCGAGATGCTGCTGGAGCAGGGAAAGATCAGCATGGCGCAATTTCAGGTGGCCATGTACGACGAGCGAACGTCCGGCATTCGCATGGCGGAATCGCTGCAGGTGCGCGGCTGGTTGCCGGTGGAAGTCGGGCTCCAGGGCGAGGAAGGTAAGTGAAGATTCAGCGCCGGTGCGCCGTTTAGGTGGTACTATTTTAGGTTCGTAGCGTCGCACCAACCTCACCCGGATTTTTAGTCCACGGGAGTTCCCGGATGGACCCCTTCAGACGGCCCCGCCACACTCATCGTGCTGTAGCCAGGCTTCGCGGCGAAGTCAGAGAGCATTCAGGCTCAGGGACAACGGCAGCGTCGGAGGTCCTTACCGCAGGACAGGGCCCGCTCGATTACACTTTGGCGAAAGCGACGGACGAGGGCGGCGATGGTGCGAGCGGACTGACGGCAGGCACTCTTGCTGATTGCCGGGCCGAGCCGGTGGAGCCGGACGCCTGGGAACCGCTAGCCTTGCTGGCCGACGAAATTGCCGGGCAGGCCTCACCCGGTAGCGATTCTGCAAGAGAGGCGGCTTATGCCATCTTGCGCTCCATGCAGCGGGTGCTGGCTGGAGCGGATGGACAGGCGGGGCTCGCGGGCTGCCGCCCCCCGGCCAGCAGCCCGGGGGACCTGATCGAATCCCTGAAGGCGGCAAGCGCGGGGCCGGCAGCCGCTTCGGCGGCGTTGCCCAAAGAGCGTCTCACCGTCCCGGTA
>DATNRD010000561.1:0-3588 GCA_036703665.1 Candidatus Obscuribacterales bacterium | reverse complement strand
ACACCCCAGATCAGCCAGGGTGGGAGACAGCAGCTTTGCCAATTGAACAATATCGGAAGCAATTCTGAGTTGCGCGATATTGCGGCTCGTTGCGCTCTTCTGGTGCCGCCTGAATTTGACCAGTTCTTCAGGGATGTAGGAGTAATCGCCTTCTTTCAGCAGCCGTAGCCAGAGCTCCAGATCCCCCAGGTGAGATAGCTTCTCGTTGAAATTAAGGCGCGCACCTTCCCATCTGAACATCACGGTGCACGGCTCCCCAATGATGTTCCGTAAAGGGATCAGGCATGCCCTCAGAACTTCTTCACCTGGATAAACATCGCCTCTTCCGAATAGAGTCTCAGGGGTTTCTGCGGTAACGTCTGACAGTATCGGCAGGCCGCTCTCATCGACAACAGTCCGGCCGGTGCTGACGAGGCTGACGTTTCTATTTGAAGAGAGAACGTTCACACACCGCTCCAACATGTCAGGCAATAAGACGTCGTCCTGGGCCATGGGTTTGATGTAGAGCCCGGAGCATTCTTGAATGCACTGATTGTAGTTGGCGAAGAGTCCGTAGCGTCTCGGATTTCTCCAGCACTTGATGCGCCTGTCCAGCCGGGCATATTTTGCGACGATCTCCAGGGAGTGATCGGTGGAGCAGTCATCCGGCACGACAACTTCAAAATCCTGCACTGATTGAGACAGAATGCTGTCCAAGGTCTCCGCGAGAAAGGCTGCGCCGTCACATACCGGCAAGCACACACTTATCAGCGGCCTGGAATGAAACATCGAAAAACAGCCAGCCCTAACCGATGTCAAATGGGTCAAGTGTACCCCCTATGCTTGACGCTTGTCTTAGTCGGCTATCATCGCAAGCAACGCCCGGATGATAGCTGGACAAGCCCCAGAAGCTTATGCGCCTCTAATTCAAGCGGCCGAACCGGCGCTTGTCCGCTGCCAAAATAGCGCATTGGCAGGGGCATTCTGGAGGGAGTGACCGGGACTGAGCCCTGGTCATTCTGCACTCTTTATTGGTCGGATCACTCACGCCGCACTTCTATCACCGGATACTCGAAGACAACGGCGCTGCCTGCGGATGAATTGCCGAACAAGATACTCAGCTCCTTTCCGCGATAGCTGGACAGATCCAGACGAATCGCCTGCCGGCGATCCCTGGCGGAACCGGATACTTTCTCCAGCTTGGACTGTCCGTTTTTTTCTTCGAGCGTCAGGGACCAGCCAGCGGCTGGGTGCGTACTGGCCGCTCTCCGGCCAAGGACAACGGCCGTTTTGAGAACGAGGCTGTGCGCCTTGCCTGGGAGTGAGACGCGCCAGGTAGCAACATTATCCGCGTGAACGCACAGATTCAAGTGCCTGGGGCTGCGGAAGTCACCGCCAGACGTTTCATTCGTACCGCGAATCCAACTGCAGCCAGCCAGATCGACTCCCCTCGGGTAGCCGGCGGCAAGCGGAAATATCGAGTCTCCCTGCATTTCCCACGTTTGCCGCCGAGAAAAAACGGACCATTTGTTTCTCTCCAGCATTTTTCCAGTAACGGCGACGCTGAGTCCGGGAAGCTTGAAGACATAGCAGGCAAAAGCCTCTGGCGCAATCTCATAGTTGCGCAGTATGGACGCCGACACCGGCGTTCGGTTTTCCAGGTAGTACTGCTTGTCGATGTAGCTCTTATTGCATTGCCAGGTCCAAACTGCCACTGCCAGAAGCACAAGACAAGGCAGCATGGCTGCCAGCCCAACCCTGTATCGCGCTGCACCAGGCTTTACACAATCCACAAGTACGAATGTGCTGGCTGCCGTCAGCCCGCTCCAGAACCAGGCCGAAATCAGCGCATACCAAGGCGCAATGCCCGATCTCACCACACCGATCATGGCAAGAACCGTCATGCTCCACACGCCGAGGACCAAGCACGGTGTAAGCACTCGTCTCAGCCGAACAGATCCAATCATCACCGCCACCAGCATGGCAAAGCCCACAAGACCGACTGTTCCAGCCAGCTCTGATCCCGGAAGCGAGCCGAATCTGCTGCCGCTGTCGTTGGCAAAAGTTCGTCCAAGCGCATTGACCAAGAAAGCAGCGTCAAACCAGTGGACGTATTGATCGCTGAATTTACGCGAATGGCTCGAGCCGGACAGCACGAAGAAAAGATAAGGCACCGAGGCAATCGCTGCTCCGGCGGCAATCACCATGCACCTTGCTTTCTTGTGCGCCCCGCGCAGGATGACGAGCGCTGAATAGACCAGCCAGCCCGGCAACGCAAGCGCCAGGCTCCAGCACGCCAGGATTCCCAGAACACATGATGCGAACGTTGCCGAGAGCCTGCCCGGACATCGCCACAGCAAATAAGCTCCCAGTGTCATGAAGAGCAGGCACGATTGCCACATTACCGAGAAGATACCGGTGGTGAGGATGGAAACCTGCGAAAACGAAAAGAGCATCCACGAGACGATGGCGAGAGTCGGCCAGTAGAGTCCCGCGGATGCCGCACTGCAGAGGAACCTCGCAGTAATGTGCGCTCTCAGGGCTGCCATTGCCATGCCCACAAAACACAGCGTGTACTGATTCCACGACGCAGCCGGCCCCAGAATCAGAAGCAGAGCTTGAACCGCCGCGCAGCAATGCCCGTTGATGAAGGTGTCCTGGAAATAGCGGGACCAATCGTAGGTACCGCTGAGCATGCTCTCGGTCAGCGATACAAAGAGAATATCGTCATTGGTAATGCAGTCGGCCCCTGTTGTCGCCACCACATAGGACATGCGCGCCAGGGGCACAAGAGCGAGCAAGAGGCAGGCAGAGCTTAAGAGACGTGATGAATACCCATCAAAGAATGCTCGTTGGACCCGCTCCCGAACGAGCCCATCAGGCAACTCAACAGAAGATTGCTCGATGGTGGAACTCATCACGGCGAAACCTCTATCCTCAGCCGGTGTCGCGCGCATCTTCAATACAGGCGCGGATTTCGGGGAGCGGTGTCGGATGAGATCGCCCTGGTCAGGCCCTTGTAAATGGGATGGAGAAAAGGGAAGCTCAAGACCGCCAGGGCGGCACCAAACCGCCGGTAATCGAGTCGTTCGGAATATACAATGTTCGAGCTTCGCACGGATGTCACGTCGCGGATGCCAAGAGCCGTCATTTTAGTGCGTTTGAACATCCACTTAACTTAGATGGACATAAGTTTCAGATGGTTCGGACAGGCAGCATGTCTGATGAATGCTCTTGCTGAAAGGCACAGGGGAGCATTTCAGGCAAGCGTAGTAAAATTGGACCCGCCTGAATGACCGTGCAGGCTCGAGGATGAACCTTCTTGCCGTAAACATAGGCAACAGCCGCATCACCTGGGCGCTCTTCCGCAAGGGGATGCTGATTGAAACCTGGCACGAGGAAACTGCTCGCGCCGGAGCTGCTGCTGGCCAGATTGCGGAGGCGGCGCGCAGCCAGCCGGTGGCAATCTGCTCGGTGGTTCCAGCCGCTTGCCGGACCATCGAGGAGGCGCTCGCTCCCACAGGACAGCGGGTCCTTTTGCTCAGTACAGGATCGCAGCGGCTTATCGGCGGTACATATGACACCCTGGGCGTCGACCGCGTAGCAAAC
>DATNRD010000560.1:0-4134 GCA_036703665.1 Candidatus Obscuribacterales bacterium | reverse complement strand
ACCACGTTTAAACAGTGATACATGCCGTAAATAAAGTACACGTAAGCATGTCCGGGCGGCCCGAACATGACGCTGCACCGTTGTGTCCAGCCGCGAGCAGCGTGGCAGGCTGGATCGTCGGCGGTGTACGCTTCCACTTCCACAATGGGCGCGCAAAGGATGCCTCTGCCGTTGAGCCGGCGGCACAGAAGGGAGCCGATCAGATCCCGCGCTACTGTCAGCGTGTCGCGGGAGTAAAACTCTTGTGGATATGAGCGAAACAAGTCGGCCACAAGCCACTAGTTTAGCACTGCGGGCGTGCCGTCGCGGCTTTCTTCCTGCTGGCCGGCGTGCCAGGCGATTGAGGGTTTACCGTCCAATGCGGCTGTCTAATGCTGGATGCTAGAGAATGAAGGAGAATTAGAGAGCGCTGGCAAAGCCAGGCGATGCGAAGGTGCTTTAGTGTGCGGAATTGTTGGCTACCTTAACCTGAACGGGCATCCGCTCGACCCTTTTGAAAGGCATCTGGACCCGATGTGCTCGAGCATCCTGCACAGGGGGCCGGACGACCAGGGGCAAATAGTGCTGGGCCCGGCCGCACTGGGCATGACCAGACTTTCCATCATCGATGTGGAGAGCGGTCATCAGCCCATCGCCAACGAAGACGGTTCGGTGTGGATTGTCTTCAACGGCGAGATTTACAATTTCCACGGCCTCAGGCACATGCTGCTCGAGCGTGGTCACCGCCTGGCCACAAGAGGCGACACCGAAACAATCGTTCACCTCTACGAGGAATTCGGCGTCGACTGCCTTCGGCATCTGGAAGGCATGTTCGCGTTTGCCATCTGGGACGGCGCACGCGGCAGGCTCTTTGCCGCGCGCGACCGCATGGGCGAAAAGCCGCTGCACTGGGCGATCTTTGATGGGCAGCTCGTATTCAGCTCCGAGATAAAGGGCATTCTCGCTCACCCGAAAGCCCGCAGGCAGGTAGATCCCGAGGCGCTGCAGAGATACCTGGCGCTCGAATACGTTCCGGCCCCGCACTCCATATTCAAGGGGATCCACAAGCTCATGCCGGCGCATTATATGCTGGTAGAAGGCGGGGAGGTCAAGACGGGGAGATACTGGGACCCAGACGTATCGACGCAGCCGATTCAGGAGCAGGAGGCTGCCGATACTCTAATTCACCTTTTGGGGGAGTCGGTCAAGGGGCGTCTCATATCGGATGTGCCGCTCGGGGTTTTCCTGTCCGGCGGCATAGATTCATCTGCCATTGCCGCGCTGGCCAGCCGCCAGACGTCCGAGCCGCTTAAAACGTTCTCCATCGGGTTTGCCGACAGGTCATTCGACGAGTCGGAGCATGCCCGCGCCGTTGCCTCGCACCTCGCAACCGAGCACCACGTGTCGACCTTTACGCCGGATGTCGGTTTGAAGATGATGGAGGAGCTCTGGCAGGTCCTGGACGAGCCGCTTGCCGATGCCTCCGTCATCCCTACCTACTTCCTCTCCAAGATGACCCGTGAGCTTGTCACGGTTGCTCTGGCAGGGGAGGGCGGAGACGAGCTGTTCGGCGGCTACCCCACCTATCAAGCGCATCGCCTGGCCTCGGTGTGGAACAGGCTGCCGGCGCCCGTCAGGCGCGGACTGCTGGAACCGGCCATCCGCCGCCTGCCCGTCTGTCTCAACAACCTGAGCTTCGACTATAAAGCCAAGCGGTTCATCTCCGCTGTGGAGGAATCGCCCGTCCGGCGGCACCTGCGCTGGATGGGTTCCATACCCATTGGTGACCATGCCCGCCTGATAAGACCGGAGATGCTTACAATCGATTGCGAGGAGCAACTTTACCCGGAGCTGGGTAGCCTGATGGCGACCGACGGCCCGACTGAGGGAGACTTCGATCTGGTCGGCACTATCATGCGCGTCGATATGACCACTTATCTGCCCGACGACCTTCTGGTCAAGTCGGACCGCGCCTCGATGGCAGCTTCGCTGGAGGTCCGCTTGCCGTTTCTGGCGTATCCGCTGGTAGAGTTCGCACTCTCGCTGCCGTCTTCCTACAAGGTCCGCGGGATGACCACCAAGTATCTGCTCAAGAAAGCCATTTCCGCTTACCTGCCGGAAGGTATCCTCAGGCGCCCGAAAAAGGGCTTCGGAATTCCGGTAGCGAAGTGGCTGAGAAAGGAGTTCAAGCCGCTTGTTGACGAGCTCATGGGTGAAAGCTTTATCCGACGCCAGGGTATATTTCTCTGGCCCTACGTCCAGGAGATGCTGAATTTGCACAGGTCCGGGCAGAAAGACCTGCGCAAAGAGTTGTGGACGCTTCTCATGTTCCAGTGGTGGTGGCGAAAGTTCTTCGATTGACCATGGTGCATGGCCGGCAGAAGGTGCCGAAATTCCCGCTGTTGAGGGTTCGACTGCTTGTCTGTTAGACTCGAAGCAAGCGGGCGACAAGCCCACAAAGTCCGCCAGGGCGAGCGGCAATCGGTCCGGCGACCGGCATGGCAAGGAAAGTTTGGTGGTGACAAGCGCTGACAGCATCTCTCAACAGGGCAGCCCGCCTGGCAATGAAGAGCTTGACGCGGTCAGGCGGCACATCTGCCAGGTGCTCGGCTTCGACTTCGGGCTGATCGACCTGGTGCGCGGTCACGAGGTGGTAAGCTACACGTCCTTTTCCGCCGAGCCGGGAGACGAGAAGGCGGATGTCCTTTCCACGCTGGAGGACGAGCACCAGCAACCGCTGACGGTGGCACACACGCTGGTTGCGCAGAAGGTCAAGCAGACGCAGAAACCCTGGGTGGGGCGGGCATATGCCAGGGGCGGCCCGGCCGACGGGTATCCTTACGTTATCATTCCCATTCTCGACGGTGTCACTGAAGGTGAGAGTCAGGTAAGGGGGTTGCTTCGGGTGGTCTCGCTGGATGAGAGCCGAGAGGTAGACGAAAAGGACATCTCAACGCTGAAGATTATCGGACAGCATCTTGCCGGGCGGCTGCCCGAAGCATCGGCATTGACCGGTGAAGTCGAGCCGGGGGAACCCGCCGCCCTTCTGACCGAGGCGGAGAGCGTTCTTGTCGTGCATTCCAACCGTCCGGTACGCCGGCGGCTGACCAAGATCCTCTCCGGACGTTATCAGGTGCTGGAGGCGGACAGCGGTGTCAAGACGATCGACACCCTGGAGCGCAACCAGATCGATCTCATCATCCTAGATTGCCAGGTGCAAGGCACATCGGGTTATGCGCTGTGCAAGGTGCTGAAGGAGTCGCCGCAGTGGAAGCACATCCCTGTTATCCTCATTGCCGCCGAGAGCAATGTGCAGGGCAAGATCGAGGGGCTCAACGCCGGGGCGGATGACTGCCTTTCAGAGAACTGTCATGAAGCCGAGCTGCTCGCTCGCGCCAAGGCATCGCTTCGCCTGCGCAAGACCGAGCGCGACCTGGCCATGCAGTGGCAGCTCCTGGAGGACTACGCTCAGCGCCTCGAGCAGGCGTTCGAAGCCGAGCGGCAGGCGAATCTCAAGGTCTCGAAGCACAACCAGTCGCTCGAGCAACTCAACCGCGAGCTACAGCAAAGCAAACTCCACCAGGAGGTCTTAAGAGGGCAGGAGCAACTCTTGCGCAGAATTACCGACATCATCAGGCACTCCTTCCACATCGAGGAGAACATAGGCAAGATGCTGGAGGAGCTGGCGGGGCATTTCAATCTAGATTGCTGCTTTGTCATCCTGCCCAGTGACGATGAGCCCGAGGATGCCGTGCGCAGCGAATACGCAGTGGACGCGGGCTACTCGGTCAAGGGCAGAGACCTGGATGTGGGAATTCTCAATGTATTCGCCGCCAATTTTTCGGCCAATCAGCCCGTGATTATCAGCGATGTTGCCCGCGAAAGAATGGTCGAGCCGTTCAAGCGGGAGGTGCTGGTCGACTACCCGGTGCGCTCGCTGTTCTACATGCCGGTGACCTACGAGGAAAAGCTGCTTGGCATACTGGGCGGGCATAAATGCGAATCGGAGACGTTGTGGACGGCTGATAACAAAGATTTCTTGCGCTCCGTGGCCGGGCAGGTGGCCATCGGCGTGACAAACGCCCGGCTTTATGCTCGTGTTCAGCGCCAGGCGACAACGGACGGATTGACGGGGCTGTACAATCACCGCACCGG
>DATNRD010000559.1:0-3705 GCA_036703665.1 Candidatus Obscuribacterales bacterium | reverse complement strand
CGCCTTCGATGGGGTCGAACAGCGGGCCCATTTTAAAGCGTGTCTGTTTGTTGTGCCCCCACCAGCCGGCAAACCGCGCCAGGTCAAAGGAGCGAGCGAAGCGCTCGTGGACGAAGCAGCCGGCCACCGAACCGGGACCGGCGTTCAGGTACTTGTAACTGCACCACACCGCGAAGTCAACATCCCAGTCGTGCAGCGCCATCTTCAGGTTGCCGGCCCCATGAGCCAGGTTGAAGCCGACCATGCACCCCCTGCCGTGCGCGGCCCTTGTGATGGCTTCCATGTCGAAAGCCTGTCCGGTCAGGTAATTGACGTTGCCCAGCATGACCAGTGCAATTGACTCACCTTCACGGTCGATGAACTCCAGAATGTCGTCAGGGCGAAGTATGAGCTCGTTGTTCCTGGGACTGAGCTCCACTATCGCATCTGCGGGATTGAAGCCGTGAAACTGCGCCTGCGAGGCGACGGCATACTGATCCGATGGAAAAGCATTTCGTTCGATGAGGATCTTGTACCGCGAGCGCGTGGGACGATAAAAGGAGACCATCATCAGGTGCAGATTCACCGTCAGCGTGTTCATGACAACGACCTCGATCGGCTTTGCACCGACCAGGCGTGCGGTCATATCGGTCAGGTTCTCATGATACGGCAACCAGGGATGCCGGGCAGCGAAGTGCCCCTCGACTCCCAGCTTTGCCCAATCCTCGAGTTCCTCGTCGATGTACTGCTTGGCCTTTTTTGGCTGCAGCCCGAGCGAGTTGCCCGCCAGGTAGACAGACTCCTTGCCGTCCGGAGCAAGAGGAATATGGAACATGGCGCGGTATTCCCGCAAGGGATCCGCAGCATCCAGCGCACGCGCGAAATCTTCGCTGTCCTCGTACGTCAAAGCGCTATTGGTTGTGACAACTCCCCGGTCAGCCATTTTTAAGCCCTCTCGTACAGCCGGGCTTGCTCCCAGGCCGCGGGGCGGGCAGGCAGGCCATGCCCGGACAAGTACCTCTTGCACACGCGCGACGTGGGATCGTTAACACCATCATTTCTCACCTGCCTCTTTGTCCTGTTCGATGGCACTGGCCACCGAGGAAGCCGATGCGCCCAGCCACTCCAGGGCGGTCCCCGACAACAGGCGCTGGCGCGTTTGACTGCTGAGTTCCGTCATGCTCTCGATCAAATTACCCGGCACCGCCTCACCCAGCGGGAACGGATAGTCGCTGCCAAGCGCGATGCAGTCCTCACCGTAGACCTGGAGAATATACCGTAAGGTGAGGGGATCGTGCACGAGCGAATCGACATAGAAGCGTCCCAGGTACGTCCGGGGGCTTACGGGGTTGTCCACCGCGCAGAGATCGGGTCTGCACTGGAACCCGTGCTCAATCCGTCCGACCGTGGAGCTGAAGCAGCCGCCGCCGTGGGCAAACGCTACGCGCAGCTTTGGTAAGCGTTCCAGCACGCCGCCGAAGATCATCGAGCAGATGGCAAGCGAGACTTCTGCCGGCATTCCCACAAGCCAGGGAAGCCAGTACTTCGGCATGCGGCTCTCACCCATCATGTCCCACGGGTGCACGAACACAGCGGCGCCCAGATCTGCCGCCGCCTCAAAAACCGGGAACAGGCTCTTCTCATCCAGGTTCCAATCATTGACATGCGAGCCAATCTGAACACCGGCAAGCCCGAGCTCTCGCACGCAGCGCTCCAGCTCCTGCACTGCCAGATCGGGGGCTTGCATGGGCAGTGTTGCCAGCCCTACGAAGCGCTCCGGATGCTCTGCCACCACCTGGGCAATGTGATCGTTGAGGTAGCGAGAAAGCTCCAGGGCATGGTCCGGCTTTGCCCAGTAACTGAACATGACGGGAACGGTGGAAAGTACCTGGACGCGGACGCCATGCTGATCGCACTCCCTTATCCGGACAGCGGGATCCCAGCAGTTGCTTTCGACTTCGCGAAAGAACTTGCCATCGTCGCGCACCATCCTCGCCGCATCCGGACGGTGATGCTCCAGTCGAATAAATCCGCCGTACCCGAACTTCTCTTTGAGATCCGGCAGCTCCGGCGGCAGAATGTGCGTGTGAATATCGATCTTCAACATGTCATGCCTGTCATCCTCTTACGATAGCGCAGGGGCTGTCGGGTAACCAGGGTTGTTATTCTGATGAGCCACGGCAAGCTACTGGCTAAAGGGTTGTCATCCTGAGGAGCGGCGCCACCCTACCGCCTAAGTTGTCATCCTGAGGAGCGGCGCCAACGGCGCCGCGACGAAGGATCTCATTTTGATGTTGCCCGTCTGAATGAATGGATACGGTCCGCCGTATAAATGTTCAGCATAGCGTGGTCTATGCCGTAACCTTCCCCGATTGACCTCGCCAAGGTCTGTAAGTTTGGCAATTTGCCACCCATCAGGGCACCACTCACTGCCCATATCCGAACTCCTTTAGGTTCGCCTGAATGGCGGCGTCGAGTCTTATGGACTCGGCTTGCTGCTCCCCAAGCTGCGCCACAAGTCTGGTCAATTTTTCTTCAAATGGTTCGCCATCATCTTCTTGCGCCTCGGCACCAACATAACGACCTGGTGTAAGAACGTGATGGTGCTTGCGAACGTCCTCAAGGGTAGAGTTCTTGCAGAACCCCGCTATGTCCTGGTAATTGCCGGCATCTTTCTCGCCGCGCCAGGCATGATAAGTTCGGGCTATCTTTGTGATGTCATCATCTGTTAGCTCGCGGTGTGTGCGATCCGTCATTACGCCCATCTTGCGCGCATCAATGAAAAGAACCTCTTCACGCCGATCGCGGAATCGTCCATTTTTCTTGTCTCGTGCCAGGAACCAAAGACAGGCCGGTATCTGTGTTGAGTAGAAGAGCTGACCGGGCAGTGCAATCATGCAATCAACAAGATCGGCTTCGATGATGGCTTTGCGGATTTCGCCCTCGCCCGAGGTGTTCGAGGACATGGAGCCATTTGCAAGGACGAAGCCAGCGGTTCCAGAAGGCGCAAGGTGATGAATCATGTGCTGCACCCAGGCGAAGTTTGCGTTTCCGACAGGTGGAACACCGTACTTCCAGCGCTTATCGTCACGCAAGCGATCGCCGCCCCAGTCGCTAACATTGAACGGTGGGTTGGCGAGAATGAAGTCTGCCTTTAGATCTGGAAATTGATCGTTGTGAAATGTGTCGCCATGCGCGATTTGCCTTCGATTCCGCGGATGGCAAGATTCATTTTTGCCAGACGCCATGTCGTGTAGTTCGATTCTTGTCCGTAAATTGAGATATCGGCTTTTGCTTTGCCGCCATTGCCGTTGCCACTGGCGTGCGCGCGTATAAACTCAACCGACTGAACAAACATGCCCGAAGAGCCACAGCAAGGGTCATAGACGCGGCCTTTGTACGGCTCCAGCATTTCAACGAGCAGCTTTACCACGCAGCGCGGCGTGTAGAATTCGCCGCCTTTCTTGCCTTCGGCACTGGCGAATTGCGAAAGAAAGTACTCATAAACCCGACCAAGAACGTCTTTGGCTCGGCTTTCTTGGTCACCGACCTTGATGTTGGTTATAAGGTCAATAAGCTGTCCTGGGAGCCTGTCGGAAAAGGGTCCGGTCCAGGTGGTTTGCTTCTGACTCCACGGTGGATTTAGCTGCCTGACGCTCGGCGGCATTGCATATGCCGCCGTTCCACCTCCTCGGCGGCAACTAAAGCTGCTCGCCTGCGGAGGCG
>DATNRD010000558.1:0-4108 GCA_036703665.1 Candidatus Obscuribacterales bacterium | reverse complement strand
CGATAGGCGCGCGGGCAGCATAGAGGCAAAGCAGGGCGAGTGAGGGGTGGCGGTGATGCGGAAACTCGTCCTGGTTCTATGCACCGTATTCAGTGCCAATGCCTGGTCGCACGGGATTGCCGCTGCTGAAACCGGGTCTGCCCAGCCAAGGGGGTTGGTAGAGATAGCGGGCGCGCCGCCGAAGGCGAAGGCGGTAAAGGCAAGGAGATTTAGCGGTAACGTATCCTGGTATGGACCTCAATTCCACGGCAAAAGGACGGCATCCGGCGAGATATTCGATATGAACAAGCTGACCGCAGCGCACAGAACCCTGCCGTTCGGCACCAGGGTGCTGGTGGAGAATCCCCGGACCGGACAGTCTGTGGTCGTGAAGGTGAACGACCGCGGTCCCTATGTCCCTGGTCGCGTAATGGACATCTCAAGAGAGTCTGCCCGCCGCGTCGGCATACTGCTAGGTGGCGTCGCCTTTATGAACTGCCTGGTTCTTGAAGAGGACGACGACGATCAGCCGGCTGAGAGGAGTCGCACATCCGGGTGGGATGCCGTGCTGCCGGTGGCCGACTGGTGCCCGATAGAATGAAGAGTGACAGGTCCTTGCTGTCCATGGCTAAATATCTGAATAAGCCAGGATCAATGCCTGTGTTCCAAGTTCACCGCCGGCGCCACCGTCAGAGGCGGCGACTGCCTGGAAAAGCTGTTGCGCCAGCGCGGTGGCGGGCAGGCGGTCCGGCCGGTGCGAGACCGATTCTCCCACGAGTCTCAGGTCCTTGAGGATGTGCTTGATCATGAACCCTGGCGCCAGGTCCGAAGCGATGATGCGTTGAGCAAGATTGGAGAGCGCCCAGGAGCCGCCTGCTCCCCTGCTGCACACATCGACCACCAGGCTTCGTTCTACACCCAGGTCGTCGGCCAGGCAAAGCGCCTCGCTCACGGCCAGCATGTTGATCGCGCACAGCACCTGGTTGCAAAGCTTGACTGCCTGCCCGCTGCCGACCGGGCCGCAGTAGTGGATGGACTTGCCCAGCATTTCCAGGAGCGGGCGACACGCATCCAGTGTTTCCGGATCTCCGCCGACCATGATCGTGAGGGTACCGCTCCGGGCCCCGGCATCGCCTCCCGTGACGGGCGCATCGAGAAACCTGAGCCCGGCACCGTTGAGCTGTGTGGCCAGGTGCCTGGCGCTCCTCGGGCCGATCGTGCTCATGTCCACCACAATTGCTCCCTTCAAAGCGTAAGTCGATACTCCTTCGGCACCCAGCAGCACTGCTTCGACATCGGGCACGTCAGCCAGGCAGGTGAAGATTACTTCTGCCCCTTCCACGGCTTGTTCTATGGAGTTCACGACCTGGGCACCGGCTTCGGCGACCAAGCGGGCCGCCGGTCTACCGGGAGTGCGGTTCCAGGCTAGCACTCGCTGCCCTGCCCGGGCTAAGTTGGCTGCCATGGCCGAGCCCATGATGCCGAGGCCGAGATATGCGATGTTGATCGTGTTCATGTGGTGACCTTTCGTAGATGCTCACGGGTTGCTTCAGCCATGGCCAGACTGTGATGAGAAAGGCTATTCCTGTTGTTGATCTTCTTGCGTCGGCGCAGAGGTGACGGGGCGCTCTTCCGCTTCGGTGATGCCGCCATCCGCCAGATCCTGCAGCTCTCGATCGAGTTCTGCTTTCAACTCTTCCACGACCTCGTCGCTGACGACACCCTCTCGAACAAGTCGGACCAGACAGTCCTTTTTTACTTCAAGCAGATGCTTGCGCGTCTGCAGGACTTCGAGCTCCTCTATGGATGCGTCGGTGATGTGCAGCTCATCGATGAGCTTGAGGAGCTCCTCTTGCCTTTTTACGGACACCTCCTTCAGTCGCGCATGAGCTCGTGGCGTAATGTAATTTGACGCCAGAAGCGTGTTGAGGGAATGGAGAGCGACGCCTTCGGCGATGAGAGCGCTCTTGTAGGCTTGATACTGCTTCAAGCGCGAGTGAATTACTGCCATCCCCATAAAGCGCACGAGCGGCTCTATGGTGAGGCCCTGTGCCAGCAACGTGAAGAGGACGACACCGAAGGTCACTATAATGATGGCCTCGCGCATGGGGAAGCTGGTTGGCAAGCTTAGCGCCAGTGCCATCGAGAGCGATCCCCTCAGTGCCCCCCAGAAAAGGAGGTGTCTCCAGCTCCAGGGCAGAGGAGCAGTCTTCGATGAAAGAAGCGGGCACAGACCGTAAACCACCGCAATCCGTGCTAAAAGAATACCGACAATGCCCATGCCGATGAGCGGGGCATACTTCACAAGCAAGTCCATTTTGACCTGCATGCCAATCAGCAGGAAGACCAGGGAGTTGACGACAAAAGCTGCGTATTCCCAGAAAGAATTGACTGCCAGCCTGGTTGTGGCAGACATGGCCGTCCTGCTTCCATAGTTGCCGAGGACTATTCCGGCACAGACAACGGCTATGACGGGCGAGACATGAGCCTGTTCGGCCAGCAGGTACGATCCGTAGGCCACGATCCCCGTAAGGGTAATCTCGAGCAGGTGATCATCGAAATAGCGTGTTATTCTCGAGGCGGCATAACCCACTATGATCCCTATCACTATCCCGCCCAGGACTACCACGAAGAAGTTGCCCACCATCTGAGTAACCGACAGACTGGCCCGGGCCAGAGTCGCTGCCAGGATCAAGCGGAACAAGACTACCGCGGTTCCGTCATTAAACAAACTTTCGCCTTCCAGGACAAGGCTCAATCGTTTGTCTATGCCCATCTTTTTGAACAGGGCCAGAACCGAGATGGGGTCGGTGGCGGATATCATCGCGCCGAAAAGGAGGGCGGCGTCAACCGGTACGCCTGCGCAGTAGTGCAGAAGGGCCGCAATCACTGCCATCGAAACCACCACGCCCAGCGTGGACAGCACGCTGATCGGAAGCCAGTTCCGCCTGAGCGCAGTGATTTCCAGGTTCCAGGACGCCTCGAACAAAAGCGCTGGCAAGAACACGACGAGAATGAGCTCAGGCGTCATCTCGACCGTGGGTAGGATGTGAAAAACACCTATGACCAGCCCCACGATGACAAGCGCGATCGAGTAGGGCAAACGCACCCACTTGACGGCCGCTGCCACGGCAGAGGCCACCAGAAGCAGCGCCATGAGGATGTCGATGTGCATTATCACTGCTTCGCTCACTGCCCTAGCTGTCGGGATGCGTAAGGATGTGTTCGAAGATCTCCGCGTCAAGGCGGAAGCCGTCCGGTGAAACCTGCAGGTCGCCGGAGAAGGGGCTGTCGTACACGATTAACAGGAAGATGTTCAGGGAGATGGTCAAGGACAGCAGAACGGTCATCACAATCTGCGATCTGACATTCTGCAGCCCGAAAAAGTATGTAAAGACGATTGTCGAGATCGCCCCGCAGATAAGAACAATCCACATGACGGTGGGCATGCGTGCTTCGGCCGTCAAAAGCCTGGTGCGGCGGTTGTCGCTCAGCTGGGACTGCTCGGCCAGAAGCTGCTGGTAAACGGCGCTTTCCTGAGACCTGGACTGGGCGCCCAGAATGCTCCTCCAGAGTTGGTGCATGGCCTCTGCGGCACGCGGGCTGCGTCTGCCGCCCGACATGGACTGCCATTCGTCCTCGAGCACAGATTTGACGTACTCGAGGCAACCGAGCTGAATAGCCGAGCGGTCCGGCTGCGGCAGTCCGCCTGCCAGAATGAACACGTCGGCAACGCTGTTGGCTTCTGTCTCCACGGTGGTCCGAGCCAGCTGGAATTTGTTCATGGCGTCCACCACCAGGAAACCGAGCAAGACGGCATAGAGCGTGCCGACAACGGAAAGGAGCGGATCGGCCACCTCGTGATGGGAAATCAGACTGGGGAGATGGGCCTTGCGCCTGACAGCGACCATCCCGGCAACGGAAGCCAGGGCAGCCAGTCCGACCACGATCAGTCCGGTGAGGAAGTCGCCCATTACTGCACCGCTTCGCCCTGCCTTGAAAAAACCGCTAACGCTTCTGCCAGCACGTCCTTGAGCGGCACACCATTGCTGGTGGCATAGTCCGCGCAATCCTCGAACTCCGGCTGGGCGTTGGTTATTCTCCCGGACCGATCGCGGGCTACCTTGAT
>DATNRD010000557.1:0-8848 GCA_036703665.1 Candidatus Obscuribacterales bacterium | reverse complement strand
CGGCGACGTGCTTAACCGCCTCAAGGAATCCGCACCAGCGACGGTATCACCTCCCTGAGAGCCCGATCATGTCTCCAACCCGCGCTTTAGAAGGACTGCGAATTCTTGTCACTCGCCCGCGTCACCAGGCGGAGCAGCTCTCCAGCCGCTTGAGGAGCCTGGGCGGGGAGGTCGTAGAGATCCCGCTCATTGCCATCAATCCGCCTGAGTCCTGGGAGCCGCTGGACAACGCGCTCGAGAACCTGAACGGATACGACTGGCTGCTCTTCACCAGCGTCAACGCGGTCGAGTCTTGCCTTAACCGGCTCGCCGCCATTGGCAAGACGGCGCAGGACCTGAGAAGCCGGCGCCTGGCGGCAATTGGCCCGTCCACCGCTCAGGCCTTGAACCAGAAGGGCTTGAAACCCGACTTCTGCCCCAGCAAGTTTATCGGCGAGGGGCTGGTGGCTGAATTCCCTGGTTATCCCAACCTGAATGGTGTCAAGGTGCTCTGGCCGCGCACAAACGTCGGACGTCCCTATGTGGTGGAAAAGCTGACGGAAGCGGGGGCGACAGTTGACATCGTCGCCTCCTACGTCACGTCCGACCCGGACAATCCTGAAGAGACCGCCGACGAGCTAGCCTCTCTGCTCATGGACGGCAGACTAGACCTCATCACGCTGGCCAGTGCGCAAACTGCAAGAAATTTCGCCAAATTTCTTACAATGGGTCTTGCTCGCCAGGGAATGAGCGAGAGCGAAGCTAAGGCAAGGATGCAGGAGCTCCTGGATGAGGTGGTAATCGCCTCGATCGGCCCGGAGACATCACAAGCCACAGCCAAGCACCTGGGCAAGGTAGACGTCGAGGCTCGCCGCTTTACTACCGAAGGATTAGTGGAGGCGGTCTCGGACTACTTTGCCACCCACTTCGGTGCTGTCCGCGACCGTGTCGAGGACATGTAATCTGCTATATTAGGGGCAGTGGAGCCTGGCGGAGTCGAACCGCTTGCCGAGAGTTTCGCAGTCCCCGGTGGTACCGACCATAACGAGCCCCACTTTAAAGCCGCCCCTAGCGGCTTTTTGTTTTGCAGGGGACATGCCTCTCGAGAGTAATAACGCTTACGGGCAACTAAAAGTTCAAAGTTCTACTTGGCATCAACCCCATCACCCTCCCGAACAGGCCGGCAGCCTCTAGTGCGGATGTTGACACCCAGCCAGCTTGACAGCACCCTCGGCCAGCCGGCCGAAGCAGTCACTAATGTGTGCCTGCGTGATGGGGATGGGCTACCGGCAACCTGTGTGGCAGCGGCGAAAACTGGCCGGTTGCCGGGTTGTAGCTGAAGACCCGCCCCCGTTCCATGCTGTATATCCAGCCGTGAATCTTGAGCGTCCCGCGCACAAGGCCTTCCGCAACGCAGGGATGGGTAGAGAGGTTTTCAATCTGCACCAGAACATTCTCTTCAGCGGCCACGGCCACGAGCCGATCCTCTGGCAGATCCTCATAGCGCTCCCTGAGCGTTTGAGCGACACGCCGATCGAACCCCAGCCATCTGCGGACTTCCGGCAGCTCGCTCAGATGCGAGGATTGTGTAAGCGCTTTCATGGCTCCGCAATCCAGGTGGCCGCAGACTATGATCTCGCGAACACCAAGCGCGCGCACAGCGTACTCGACAACCGCAGCTTCCGAATGTTCCCCCGAAGCATAAGCAGGAATGATATTGCCGATATTGCGCAGCACGAAGAGGTCGCCGGGATGTGCATGCAGGATGAGATTCGGATCGATGCGTGAATCGCTGCACGTCACAAACAGCGCTTTCGGATGTTGTCCGTGGGAGAGTTTCTGGAAGAGCCGCCTTTGCGATGGGAAGACGGCAATCTCAAACTCCGAAAGACCTCCAATCAGCTGCTCGTAAGCCGCATCCGACGAAGCGAAGGCGCGCGTGCTGAAGTGGTGCAGTCCCTGCACCAAAGGAGGCAGCTCGGTTGCTCGCACTCCGCCCGCTGCTTCGCGCGCCGGTGTCCGTCCCTCAGAACCGCCGGTCCCGCACCAGAGCACAATCGACGCCCCTACCAGAAAGCACAGGATATGCCGCCAGGTGCTCATGGCCACACCCATTGCCAGCTGCTCATCAAGACGCCCTACAACCATGTTAGCACCGCGACGCGGCTGACAATCACCTGCACTCGCTCCTGCCGCACCTCCCCAGCAGAGGCTGAAACCAGCCGATGGTGCTCCCAGAGCTTCCCTGGAGATCGCGTATGCTTACGCTTGCCGCCGCGGTATGATGATCGCCTGCGCCCATGGGACACGCTCGTTCAGCCGCAACCGCCGTATGAGTTTAGACCCAGACATCCTGCATCCATCGGTAAGAGCTGCAATAGAGTCATACGGCATCTCGTGCCGGACGCTTGCCTGCGACCCTGCGCTAGCCGACACGGCTGCCTACTGCGAGCATTACGGGTTTGCCCCGGATGTGGCTGCCAATGCGATTGTCGTGATCGGCAAAACCAGCCCGCCCAGGTACGCGTGCTGTCTCGTGCTGGCGACATGCAAGCTCGATGTGAACAAGAAGGTCTCGGAACTTCTGGGGGTCAAGCGCTGTTCTTTCGCCTCGGCTGAGCAGACCAAGGAACTGACCGGCATGGAAATCGGTGGCGTTACGCCCCTGGGACTGCCGGACATGCCGGTATATGTGGACTCGCAAATCATGTGCGAGGAAGAAATTGTCATCGGCGGCGGCAATCGCTCATCGAAACTGTTGCTTCACCCCACCGAGCTGCTGAAACTGACCAATGTTCAGGTAATCGACAGGTTAGCCCTCCCCAGACAGCAGGGCGTTGAGATCACGTAAATCGCGATACGCCACAACTCTCGGCTGCAGCGATCAGCTTTTCGTCCATCGAAGCAAGAGGGAGACCTCCTCTTATCGCCAGCTCTAGATACGCGGCATCGTAGCAGGAAAGCATCTGTGCTCTCGCCAGAGCAACGACCATTTCCAGGCGCTCCATGGTAAATCCCTCATCAATGTGAATCGGCAGATATCTCAGCTGTTCCATCGCCTGCGATGTTTGTGCGACGGTCGCCCGCCTCCTGCGCTCTGCTACAAGTAGCCCGTTGGCCACCTCCAACGGCCAGACAGGCGGCACCACCGCCTCGTGCTCCAACAGCCGCTCCAGGACCCCAGCGGCATAGGGGTCGCCTTCGTCAATGAAGAACCAGGAAAGCGCGACCGAAGCATCAAGAACGAACTCATTCAAAAACGTCGTCCCTCCTCAATCAGGTCCTTGATCTTCAATCCCCGCAACGACATCTGCTTGCGCAGGCCCCTAATTTGCTCGATTGCCAGTTGGACTCGCGCAGTCGAAGTAATATTCACCGGCACAATCATGGCGATAGGAACGCCGTGTTTTGTAATGGTGATCCTCTCCCCACGAGCAACCTCCTCAAGGAGTCGCGGCAAATGTGTCTTTGCCTCGTACGCGCCTATTTTTTTCACTTCCCTTCTACCTTGCTTTAGACTGGTCTAAGACTAGTCTACCAAAACGGTTCACTATGGACTTCCATAGGGTTCGAGACTCGCTCCCTTGACAGGCGCAGAGGGGATGGCATATGCTGAGACATATGCCAGGAGGCGGGTATGGTTCAAGAACGGTACGTCAAGCTTTTCAAGAACGGTCGCAACCAGGCGGTGCGAATTCCCCGTGAGTTCGAGCTCCCCGGAGAGGGAGCCATCATGCGCAAGGAAGGCGACAAGCTGATTATCGAGCCGGCCCCGCCAAAATCCTTATTGGCGGTGCTGCAAACGTTGGCCCCTTTGGATGAGCCGCTTCCGCCGATCGGCGAGCTAGAGCTCGACACGGTCGACCTCTGATGCGCTACTTGCTGGATACGAACGTTCTCTGCGATCTCATCCGCAATCCAGAGGGGCGGATCATGCAGAAGATACGGGAAGTCGGAGAACAAAACATCTGCACAAGCATCATCGTCACAGCCGAGTTACGTTATGGAGCCGCTAAGCAGCAGTCACCCCGGCTCGCAGCCCAGCTAGATGCGGTGCTGGGAGCGATGGATGTTCTGCCATTCGCGGCACCGGCTGACGCCATTTACGGCCGCCTTCGGCACCAGCTTGAACAGGCAGGTAAGCTCATCGGCGCCAATGATCTACTGATTGCGTCGCACGCCATGGCGGCTGGTCTCACCGTCGTCTCGGACAACGAACGTGAATTCTCCCGAATTGACGAGCTTCCTTGCGAAAACTGGCTCCGATAAGCGGGGTCCGGGAACGCTCTGGTAAACGGGCTTCTAGCCTGACTAGACAATGCAACCAACTAGCGCTTGGCTTAATCCGGTGTGTTTCAGGGCTCAACATCCGGTTTATTCGGGTCCATCGCCAGCATGATGCCATGGATGATGCTCCAGGGGTGAGGCGGGCAGCCCGGGATGTAGACCTCGACGGGCAGCAGCGCATCCACGCCGTTGGCTTCGGCGTAGCCGCCTTTGTGAATGCCACCCGAGATCGAGCAAGTGCCGGCGGCAATGACAAGGCGTGGTTCCGACATGGCTTCGTAGCAGCTCAGCAACGCGCTCTGCATGCCCTTGCCGGCAGGACCGGTGACGACAAGTGCATCGGCTGCTCGCGGCGAGGCTACCACGGAGACGCCAAAGCGCTCCATGTCAAATATCGGGTTGCCGGCGGCGCCTATCTCGAGGTCGCAGGCGCTGCAGCCGGTAGAGACGACCCGCAGGGCCAGCGACTTGCGGAAAATAGCGGTAGCGTGGCCGGTCGCGATCGGTTCAACCCCGGGCGCGGGGCTGGCGGCGCTCGGCTCAGTCCCAGGCGCGCTGCCTGCGGACAGGACCAGGTCCTGCCGGCGGCGCCTGGCGACATCCGTAGAAAGGTCCCCGGCGATAGTCCCGGTGGGGCAGGTTTCGATGCACAAGCCGCAGGCAATGCAAGCGCCACGATCAAGGGTAACGGTCGTCCGTTCCCCGTTGCCTTGCACCGTTATGGCATCGGTCGGGCATACTCGAGCGCACGCATCGCACGAATCTCCCAGGCAGGGCCCGCTGGTAAGCCTGGGCATACCGATGCAGGCCTCATCCAGCGGCGGGAAAAGCTCCTTTGCCGTGGCTATGCCCTGCGAGATTAGATACGTAAGCAGCTTGAGCACGAGTACCTCAAAGATCGTGACCACTGTAAGAAAGGCTGAAACTCTTGTTGCAAATGGGAAAATCAGCCACCAGGTTGTTTCTCACGGCAATCGACAGGCCAGTCCAGTTATTGAAGCTCGGGTCCTTTATCACGTACCGCTTGATGCGCCCGGCGGCATCCGTAAACGCCAGGTGAATCAGCTCGCCCCGGTATGCTTCTACGATCCCGAGCCCGGTGGAGTCCGGAGGCAGATTCTCCGGCAGTTCGGTCAATACTGGGCCGTCCGGGACAGCGTCGCTCAGGTTATAGACAAATGACATGCTATTGAACAACTCCGCTACCCTGACTCTAATCCGCGAGAGCGCATCCCCGGCACTCTCCGTCACCACCGGCGGCGCATACCGGGGGAAGGTGCCGTGCTCAAAGTGCGCCCTGGTATCATATGCAATACCACAGCCACGAGCCGCGACGCCGACGAGCCCGAACTCACGGGCCAGCGAAGGTGATACCCTTCCCACGCCTTCCAGCCTCTCCTGGGCCCCCGGGCTGTCCAGGAACATGGACACAATCTTCTCCACGGCGAAATTGAGCTGCCGGACACTCTGGTGAATTTTTGCCAGATTCGCTCCCGGATCGCGCTTGACGCCGCCGGGACAGATAAAACCCCGCATGAACCGAGAGCCGGCCAGAAGATCTGCCAGTCGCAGCGCGCTACCGCGCATTCTGGCCAGCGACGAGGCGATGCCAAGAAATCCGATGTCGACCGCCATGCCGCCGATGTCGATGATGTGCATGGCAATTCTCTCGACTTCCAGGGCCAGCGATCGCAAAAATTGTGCTCGGGCAGGGACCTCTATTCCGAGCAATGCCTCGATAGCAATGGCGTGGGCGAGCGCGTTTGCCACAGCGGTGTCGCTGGAGGCAGCCTCGGCGACGAAGCGCCCCTTGCCCCAGGGGACCTGCGTCATGCGCTTCTCGACCCCTCTGTGCAAGTAACCCAGGCGAATCTCGAGATTAAGAATCACCTCACCCAGGCAACTCAAGCGAAAGTGGCCGGGCTCGATTATGCCGGCATGTATGGGACCGACCGGCAGCTCGTAAACACCCTCGCCTTCGACCCGCAAGAACTCATGGCGGCGCTGCGCAGTGGAGACAATGCCTGGCGGCCGTGCACCAGTCCTGAGCGGCTGGAATTGCGGATCGTACTCTTCATGCAGCAGCACCCCCTTGAGGCGGGGATGGCCGTCCGCGTATAGTCCGAACAGATCGAACACCGCCCGCTCGAACCAGTGACACTGCGGAATCGCCGGCGTTAGCGAAGGGTATTGGTCCGCTTCCAGGGGTGACTCCCACAGCTCCGCCGCTGCCGCCCGGGGGTCTAGCACGAGCGTAATCAGCTGCTCCCCGTCGATCGATGAGATAAGACCCAGACGACGCTCCTTCTGCTCGAGCCACGACCGCAGCGCCGGCAGCCGTCTGGGAACAGCCATCTCGAGACGCTTGACCTTCATGGCGCCAACCCCAGCAAATCAGGTCCGGTGGCGAAGCCCAGCACAAGCGAGCATCCGACCAGAATGAGCGGGACAACGCTGGTGGCAATCGGGCGGAAGACCTCAACGCCCTCCCGCGGTTTCCCGACCAGCACCCGCCCCAGGTGCACGCAAACAGCGACGAAGCTCAAAGCCAGCGCCGCCAGCAAAATAACCGCCACCAGCCACTCATTCAGCTCCGTGCTGCGCGTTAGAATCAGCCACTCGCTTATAAAAGAGCCGAACGGTGGCGCGCCCGTCACGGCAAACGCCGACAGAGCCAGCAACAATCCCCACATGGGGGCAGCTCTGGCTATGCCGCGCAGATCGCTGAGGCTTTTCGTGCCGGCCGATTGAACCACGTTGCCGGACAGAAGAAACAACGACACCTTGGCAAGGCTGTGGTTGAGAGCCTGGAGGAAAAAGAGCGCGCCAGAACCGATGCCGATCGCCACCAGCATGAGGCCTACGTTCTCGATGCTGGAGTATGCCCACAGCCTCTTGAAACCATGCTGCCTGACCAGGAACAGGCTGGCGGCCGCCACCGTTATTGTCCCGGCCCAGACGACCAGATTGTGGCCGACCCCTGGATGATGCGCCGCCACGACCACTTGCGAAACCTGCCAGATGCCGTATAAGGCGCAGTTCAGCAGCGATCCCGAAAGCATGGCGGAGGCGGGAGCCGGTGCCTCGGAATGTGCGTCAGGCAGCCAGCTGTGCAGGGGGAACATGCCGGCTTTGGTTCCGTACCCGAGAAAGCAGAAGATAAAGCCCAATCGCAGCAACGGATACTGCAGGCTACCGGCCTCCCGAATCAGCTGCGAGACGCTGAGCGTGCCGGCATGCGAGCCGTGCTGGCTGGAGGCGAAGATGAAGACGGTTCCCAGAAGAGCAAAGGCAATTCCCACACTGCAGATGATCAGGTACTTCCACGTCGCTTCCAGAGCGTGTTTGCTTCGCTCGAAGTAAACCAGCGGTGCCGAACAGAGCGTGGTCGCCTCTATGGCGATCCACAAGAAGCCGAGATTGTCGCAGAAAAACACCCCGGTCATGGCAAGGAGGAACAGGACGGCCGCGCAATACACTATGCGCAGTTGCCACCGGGTAGGCTTGCCGGCGTGCTGTTCTTCCCGGTCGAAGAAGAACTTGGCATGGGTAAGCGAGCAGGCCGCCACAAGGGTGGTCAAGAGCAAAAACACTGCCCCCAGGTGATTGATGGCCAGATCCTCGCTTATGCGTATCTCACCCACCGCGCCGCTTGCCAGCGGCCGAAGAAGCCAGGCAACCAGCGCCAGGTGCACCCAGAGTCCACCGGCTATCAACCCTCGCGCCTGTCGATGTTCCGCCCAGCGAAGGCTTGCGGCAGCCAGCATGGTCGGAATGATGGCAATTAACGCCAGTGTCTCCATGATTCAGTCCTTCAGCCCGGTCAATTGTGTGACGTCGATGTGCTCGAAACTGCTTTTTATGCGGAACAGCAGCAGGCCGGCAATCATTACGCCGACCAGAACATCGAGCAGAATGCCCATCTCCACCATGAGCGGCATGCCGCTGGTTTGCGTCAGGGCAACTAGAAAGATGCCGTTCTCCATGGTAAGAAAGCCCACGATTTGACTCATGGCGACCCGCCTGGTCAGCATGAGAAGCAGTCCGCTGAAGAGAAGCGAAAGAGCTCCGGCAGCCCCGGGGCTCCCCGCCTCGGGACTCATGATTCCCGGTAAGCCGCGGGTCAAAAGATGACTCAAACCGAAAAGCACGATGCTCAGGTGCATGGCCATGGGAGCGGGAAGCAGCGTCCCGGTGTCGCTTTGAACCTGTATCTTTCTTATGATCCACATGAAGAACAGCGGAACTCCCAGGGCCTTCACGCAGATGAAAGCGAGCGCCACCAGATACAGATGAGGCTCAGCGCGCTCGACGCCGCTAAATACCGTAGCTGCCGCGATGAAAAGCGTCTGCACGGAGAAAAGCAAGAGGTTCGCCCGCAGGTGTCGGGAGCCCAACATGAGGATGGCAGCCAGGGCGGCACCTATGATCATCATTTCGGCTGCCGTGAAAGTCATAGTCCGCCACCTCCGGCAATTGCCACCAGCGAGGCGAGCAGACCCATGGTCAGCCCGTAGGCTATGAACTCAGGTGCTTTGCGCCATTGCAGCTTGACGGCTGTTCCCTCGATAACGGCCGTTAG
>DATNRD010000556.1:0-4290 GCA_036703665.1 Candidatus Obscuribacterales bacterium | reverse complement strand
GGTGACGAGAAACGTCCCGCGCAGGTTCACGTTCTGCACCGCGTCCCAATCGTCCAGCGACATGCGGAGCACCAGCGTGTCGCGGGTGACGCCGGCGTTGTTGACCAGGATGTCCAGCCGGCCGAAGGCCTTTAGAGCTTCGCCCACGAGCTTGCTGGCGTTGCCCTCTCTGGAAACGTCGCCGGGCATGATCTTGAGCCGGCCGTCCGTGTTGCCCAGCTCCTCGGCAGCCGCCTTTAGCTTGGCCGCATCGCGCCCCGCAATCATCACGCTTGCTCCATCTGCCAGAAGCAGACGAGCCGTAGCCAGCCCGATTCCCGAGCCACCGCCTGTGACGAGCGCGGCTAATCCGTTCATTGCTTATCCCCTGCTGCCCTGGACTTGGCGCGCCAGAAAAGATAGGCCGGCAGGCCGGACAAAATGATCACCAGACCTGCTCCCGTGTAGCGAGGAGCCAGGCACAACTGTCCCAGCATGATCGCCAGCGCAAAGACAATGTAGAGCGCCGGCAAGAAGGGATACCAGGGCACGCTGTAAGGCCGGGCAACATCCTGTCTTGTCCTTCTCAACACGAACACGGCCCCGACCGTGAGAACGTAAAAGAACAGCGCCGCAAAAACAACATATTCCAGAAGATTGCTGTACGTGCCTGAGGTAGCAAGAAGGCTTGCCCATACACCTTGAATGACGAGCCCCGCAACAGGAACGTTGACCTCAGGGTGCAAGACTCCTGCTTTCTTGAAAAACAATCCGTCTCTGGCCATGGCATAGTAAGCGCGCGGACCGGCCAGTATGAGGCCGTTCAGGCAACCGAAGGTGGAGATCATGATCGCTGCAGCCATGATGCCAGCTCCCGCCTCACCAAAGATAACCTGAGCCGCCGCTGTACCGACGCGGTCTTCGGCGGCGAACTGAATGCCGCGCTCGATTACGGTGGCACCATCTTTGACACCGTGCAAGGGCAAAAGAAGCAGGTAAACCACGTTGGTCAGCACATAAAGCAGTGCGACCGTGGCCGTACCGAGAGCCAGGCTGCGCGGCAGGGTGCGCTCGGGATCTTTTATCTCCTCGCCGGCGAAGGTCACGTTGTTCCAGGCATCGCAAGAGAAGAGGGCGCCGACCATGGCCAGCCCGAGCACTGCCAGCAACGACAAGCCCGACAGCGGGTTGCCGCTCAAGTCGCGGGCCTGCCAGAAGTCGGCAAAGTTGACGGCCGCCCCGTGGAACCTGTCAAATGCGAACAGGCCCAGCAGAATCAGTCCGGCCAGAGCGCCCACCTTCGTCACGGTGAAGGTTGTCTGGATGATGCGCGCGGTGTGAATTCCCCGGCAGTTGACGGCGGTCAAGAGCGCAATCACAGCGATTGCCAGCAGCTGAGCGCTGCTGAAGTGCCAGGGGCCGAGCTCCACCAAGAGGTTGGCGTTTGACATCCAGGGAACGAAAACACCAGTGAACTTGGCAAAGGCCACCGCAACAGCAGCAATCGTGCCCGACTGAATGACCATGAAAAGCGTCCAGCCGTAGAGAAACCCCGCCAGCCTTCCGTAGGCCTCCCTGAGAAAGACATACTGCCCACCCGCGTGCGGAAACATGGAGGCCAGCTCGCTGTAACAGAGCGCGCCGGCCACCGTCAGCAAGCCCGCCAAAAGCCAGCACATGAGCAGCCAGAACGGCGAACCGACGTGGCGAGCCGTCTCGGCCGACACGATGAAAATGCCGGAACCGATCATCGACCCTACGACAACCGCCGTCGCATCGATCAGTCCCAGCCCGCGAATAAAGTGTCCGGCAGGCGCATGACCGCCCGGAGCGACGCCCACGGCTTCATTGTCTGGACCAGCTGTCATGGTTGGGGTACTCGTCTTCCATAAATTCTATGCCAGTCAATCATCGCACCCAGATGCACAACCGGTGCCGCATGTGATCGATTGAATTCTCTGAATTCTCTTAACTTCGCAAAAGGCCCATCATGATTCGGCTATATGAATCCTTACTCTTATGTCATCAAATGTATATGCCATGTTTATCCTTTTCGGCTTGACTTGCCAATTTCAGAACCATACGATTTAGCACAGCACGCTGAATGTCAGCAATCGAATTCTCTCCACAACAAGTCGAGTGCGGGCCGCTATGTCTAAGATAGCTATCATCAGCCAGCCCGACCAGGGCGTTCTCATCGACCTCGGTGGCTGCGTTTCGCTCACGGAAGCGACGCACCACCTGACGTCCACTCTGCAGATCTCCAGCGACTTCTGGCATGGCGTCAATGTCGATTTGAATCTGGGTCGGCTGGCGTTGAGCCGGGAAGAAGTCGGGCAAATCATGGCTATTGCCGCCGAGGTCGGCGTGAAACCTTCGCAGGTTTTCGCGGAGAACCCCGACACGAGGCTGGCGCTGCAGGCCACCGGTATACCCATCGGCCGGGGCATTCCCATGAAGCTTCCGCAGACGCCGGCCGAAGAGCAATTTGGCCCCGACGACGCCGTCGCCGATGCGCCGGCCGATGCAGCGGCTTTCGTGGTCGAGGGCGGAGAACCGGCAGGTGAAGCTTCTGTTGAGCAAACAGAGACGGCACCGGGCACACAGGAGCCCGGCCTGGTTGCCACCACCTCTGGTGAGGCAGGCCTCCCGCCTGATGCCGTCGACCGTACAGCGAACTTCGATGGTGATCCTGGCAGCGCAGGCATCCCGCCTGCTGCGGAGCGGGCAGGATTACCGCGCCCCCAGCTTGACTCGACGGCATCGGCCCAGTCGCCACCGCCGCAACCGGTGGTTTTGTATTTGCGCCAGACGCTCAGATCCGGGCAAGCCATCAGCCATAAAGGGCACCTGGTTATCATAGGCGATGTCAACCCCGGCGCCGAGGTGATGGCCGAGGGCGACATTACCGTCTGGGGCGCGTTGCGCGGGATCGCCCATGCCGGCATAGGCGGCAACATAAGGGCCGAGATCCGCGCCCTTCGCCTGCAGCCGGTTCAGCTCAGGATCGCGCATGCCATCGCGCGTTCCCCGGACAGACCTCGCAAGAGTTTTTCCACGCATTCCGGCCCTGAAACCGCCAGAATCGTAAACGGAACAATCCGCATCACGGCTTCCAATCCGGACTGAGCCCGTGCGGCTTTCGGGCACACCGTCGTCTCCACCTGAACTTAGCAAAGGGAAAGAAGTATGAGCGGTCGAGTAATAGTCATCACCTCCGGAAAGGGCGGAGTCGGAAAGACCACCGCTTCAGCCAACATCGGAGTGGCGCTCGCCAACACCGGTGTGAGCGTGGCGCTGGTCGACATGGACATAGGGCTGCGCAACCTGGACATCCTCATGGGTCTGGAGAACCGCGTCGTCTACAACCTGGTCGACGTCGTGGAAGAACGCTGCAAGTTGCGCCAGGCGCTCGTCAAGGACAAACGCCTGCCCAACCTCTCGCTTTTGCCTGCCGCGCAAACAAGAGACAAGACAGCCGTCAACGCCGATCAGATGAAGGCGCTGTGCAGCGAACTGGCAGGCATGTTCGACTTCGTCGTCATCGACAGCCCGGCCGGCATTGAAAGCGGATTTCAAAACGCTGTTGCGGGCGCCGAAGAAGCAATCATCATCACCACGCCCGAGATGTCCGCGGTACGCGATGCCGATCGCATCATCGGTCTTCTGGAGGCACGCAAGGAAGAGGTCAAGGACTACCGCCTGGTCATCAACCGCATTCGCCCCCAGATGGTGAGAACCAACGACATGATGAGCGTGGAGGATGTCCTGGAGATCTTGTCGGTGAAGCTCCTGGGGATCGTACCGGAGGACGAGGACATCATCGTCTCGACCAACAAGGGCGAACCGGTTGCCGGAACCGACAACACCCGCTCAGGACTGGCGTACAGAAACATCGCCAGGCGCCTGCGCGGCGAAGACGTTCCATTCATGGACCTGGATTCGCTTAACAACTCCTGGATGTCCAGGCTGGTCAAGTTCTTCACCCCGGTCCGGGCATAATCAAGGGAGGAGCTCACAGTGCAAGTTCTGAATTGGTTTTTCCGCCGCAAGGACGAATCGGTGCGGACCAGGGCCAAGGATCGGATGCGCCTGATGCTCATCCACGATCGCCTCGAGTTGCCTCCCGATCGTCTGTCCAGCCTGGAAGAGGAGCTAATTGCGGTAGTTTCCCGCTACTTCGAGATCGACAGGGAGACCACCCGCTTCGATCTGCAACAATATGAACGCAGGGCGGCTTTGATTGCCAATTTCCCCCTCCTGCGGTCTAAGTGTTGAACGAAACTAGCCAGCTACCCTCCACATGGTTCT
>DATNRD010000555.1:0-2384 GCA_036703665.1 Candidatus Obscuribacterales bacterium | reverse complement strand
ATTTTGCAGGAGTTTGATTATGACCAGGGGGACTGGCATGATGGTGAGGACAAGTTCTACCTGGAGTTCGGAGCCCATGCTCGGCCCGCCTCGGCACTGCGCTGCTCGTTGCCGGGAGCGCTCGGTGAATCGAGCATTCTGGGTGCCCACCTTGGCACAGCGGGCGAGCCGTTGCAGGTCATCCTGCCTGTGGAGCCGTTTGCTGCTGAGCGTGTGCGGGAGGTGTGGGTATGTCTTGCCGGCGGCGCCGGCCAATCAATGTTGCTCAGCTGGCGCCGGACCGGCCAGCCGTTCGCCGAAGATCGCTGCGCTTGCATCCCCTACCACCCCTCCCGCCACTACCAGGTAATGCGGTTCGATCTGCGCGGGCACACGGCCTGGGAGGGGCCCATCGAAGAGCTGCGGTTGGGACTTTTCGGCGGTGCGCACGCCGGGTTCCGGATGGACCACGGGTATCTGCGCTGGGTGCGGCTTGTCGGCCCATAGTGCCTGAACAGCAAGATTACAGCGATTGCTTGAGCGCCTCGTTGATCACCTTCAGCACGGTCACCCGGCTGTACTGTTTGTCCTCGCTGGAGACAAGGTACCAGGGCGCAAAATCGGTGCCGGTACGGTAGAACATCTCGTTGGCCGCCTCTGTATATGCATCCCAGTGCCGGCGTGCGCTCATGTCCGATGGATCCAGCTTCCAGGGCTTTTCCTTGGCTCTTGCATTGAAGCGCTTCAGCTGCTCGTCCTTGGTGATGTCCAGCCAGAATTTAACCAGGATGGCTCCTCCGCTTGCCAGCAGCCATTCAAACGCACGGATCTCGGCGTAGGATCTCTGGATGTCTTTGATTTTGGTGAACTTCATCACCCGCTCAACCAGAAGCCTCTCTGCCCAGCTTCGATCAAAAACGCGCACCTGCCCGAACTCCGGCATGCGGTCGCCGGTGACGAAGCGCCAGAGAAACGGATGCGATTTCTCTTCGTCCGTGGGCGGACCCACCGGTACGGTCTGAAAGATCTTCATGTCGTAGTCCAGCGCTACGATGATGCGCTCCATGGCGCCGCTTTTGCCGGCGCCGTCACGACCCTGCAGCACGACGATCAGGTACCGCTGTTCCTTCTTGAGTTTCCGAACCAGGGTGTTGAGGCGTACTTGCTCCGACTTGAGTTGCTTCTCATAGTCTTTCCTGGAGTCGATTGCCAGGGTGTGGTCCACGAGCGAGAGGTAGTCGGGAATCCTGGCCACCTTCTTGTACGGTGCGATGATGTCCTCGAAGGTCCGGTCCACGGCTAATGCGCCGCATTCCATGGGGCTGTAGTCCCTGTAAGCGACAGGTTTGCTCGTGCGCGTTTCCATCTGCCGGTGCTCCGTTTGGTTGTATTCGACAATGCCGGATGTGCCGGACAGGATAGCAGGTCCCTCTCACAGACATGGCAGCTGTCCGGCGCGGTTTTGAAGATCCCGCCCGGGGTAGTGCCAGATGAAAACGCCATCAGCATAAACTAGAGACGGTGGTTTCCATCGAGCTGGAATTCCTTGCAGTGATACGCATGGCGGCAACTGCCACGTCGTCGTCAGCCTTGCTTCTGCGCCCTTATGGTTTTCGCCCTTGTTTCGAGTTTCTCGGCTTCAGCAGTTCGCCTGGCTGCCCGCAGCAACCTTGCATACTTCTCCAGGCTTGCGGCCAGCTCCTGGCTTTGGGGTCCCTTCACCTTCTCCTGGAGAGCCAGAACGCGCTTGTACACGGCCTCGGCCTCGGCTTGCTTGCCCTGTCCGGCATAAACATCGGCCAGGTGAACGAGGTCCCTGGCCACCGATGCGTAGTCCAGCACCCCTGCTGTCTCGTCGATTGCCAGTGCCCACTGGATGCCGGACTCGGGGCTCTCCATTGCCTTCTTCGATATGAGCAAGGCGCGCCTGTAGAGGGGCTCTGCCTCAGCCCTCCTGCCCTGGGTCCGGTAGAGATCGCCCAGATTATTGAGCGTTACCGCCAGCGTTGGATGCCCGCGTCCGAGAGCCTTTTCGGACAGGGCGAGCGCCTTCCAGTAAAGGGGCTCGGCCTCCGAGTACTTTCTCTGGGCACGGTAAAAGTCGGCCAGGTCGTTCAAGTACGTGGCCAGCTCGAGCTCTGAAACCGGCTTGTCCTGTGCGTGAAGCGGTCGTTCCTCACGGCTTGGCGGCGTTGGTGCGCCGACCGCGGCTTTTTCGGCCAGCGCCAGCGCTCGCTTGTAAAGCGGCTCCGCCTGGCTGTACTTGCCCTGGGCCCGATAGAGGTCAGCGAGGTTGTTGATTGTCGCGACCAGCGATGGATCGTTGGGACCGAGGGCCGTCTCGGCGATAGCAAGGGCTCGCCTGTAAAGCGGTTCGGCCTCGGCATATCTTCCGGTTGCCCGGT
>DATNRD010000554.1:0-3841 GCA_036703665.1 Candidatus Obscuribacterales bacterium | reverse complement strand
CCAATCCTTTTCTCCACAGCCATTATCGTGCTCACGTTTGCGCCTATCTTGAGCTTCGAGCACGTAGAAGGCCGGCTTTTCAGGCCGCTGGCGATCATGATGATTTTCAATTTGCTGGGCGCCGTGCTGGCCACGATGACGATCATACCGGTGCTCTGCCTCTACTTCTTCAAGCGCAACCCTCCGTCGGCTAAGGAGAGCCCGGTTGTCGCATTTCTGGAAAGAGCCTATGAGCCGCTGTTGCGCCTGGCGATTCGCCGCAAAGCCGCTGTAATCGTCATCGCAGCCGCCACGCTGGTCAGCGCGCTCGTCCTTGTGCCGATGCTCGGGTCTGAATTCATCCCCGAATTGGAAGAGGGCAACATTTGGCTCACCGTCACTGTGCTACCCACCAGCGTGACGCTGGACAAGTCGGTGGCGATCGCCAGGGAAATTCGCCAGGTGCTCAAGTCCTACCCCGAAGTGATAAATGTCGTATCGCAAGTCGGGGCACCTGATGATGGCACGGATCCTTTCACCTACAGCTGCATCCAGGTGCTGGTGGATCTCAAGCCGCCGGATAAATGGCGCAAGCTGTTCCCAGACAAGGAGGCGCTGGTAGCCAGCATGAACAGGGCGCTCAACGCTCGCTTGCCCGGTCTTCTCTACAACTTCTCCCAGTACATAAAAGACAATATGGATGAAGCCATTTCCGGCGTTCGCGACGGCGAAGTGGCGATGAAAGTCTACGGGCCCGACCTCAACGTGCTGGAGGAGCTGGGCGCCCGGATCGGGCACATTGTCGCCTCGGTGCCCGGCATGGCCGATGTGGGACACGACCACCTTCTGGGGCAGCCGCAAATCATGGTGACGATCGACTGGGCGCGCGCCGCCCGGTACGGCATCCGCTCCGATGCCATCCTGGACGTGGTCGAGACCTCAATCGGCGGCAAGCCGATAACACAGGTCATCGAAGGGGAAAAGCGTTTCAATGTCATCCTGCGTTTCCAGCAGAGTTACCGGGACGAGCCGGAGGAGCTGGGCAACATATTGGTGGCTGCGCCTTCCGGACAGCAGATCCCTCTGAGCCAGCTTGCCACCATCACCGAGGAGCACGGCGCCACCAACATCTGGCGCGACGCTAACGAGCGCAGGATAGCCGTTCACGCCAACATCAGGGGCAGGGACCTGGGCTCGGCAATGCTGGATGCCGAGCGCCGGATCAACCAAAACATCAAGCTGCCTGCCGGCTATCACATTGTCTATGCGGGCCAGTTCGACAGGGCGATCGAAGCAGGCAAGCGCCTGGCTGTTGTTGTGCCGGTCACGCTTGCCCTCATCTTCTTCCTCCTTTATGCCGAGTTCGGCCAGGCCAGACTCGCTGCTCTGGTCATGAGCACGGTGCCGCTGGCGGCTGCCGGAGGTCTGGTCGCGCTATTCGTCACCGGCACCCATCTCAGCATCAGCTCCGGTGTGGGCTTCATCGCCTTGTTCGGGCTTGCCATCATGAACGGCGTAATTATCATCTCTAAAATCCGAGAGCTTGAAAAAGAAGGAATCCCGCAGGCAAAGGCAATCGTGGAAGGCTGCACGGTCAAGATGCGCCCGGTGCTGACGGCGGCCATCGTCGCCCTGGCCGGCCTCATTCCCGCAGCGATGTCAACCGGCATCGGTGCCCAGAGCCAACGCCCGTTCGCCATTGTCATCGTCGGCGGGCTCATGCCCGCCACCGTACTTACCTTGCTTGTATTGCCAGCGCTGTACGACTGGCTCATGCGCACGCGCAGCGCAGGCAAATTCCCCGTGTCCGAAACTCCCGACTGCCGGACGGGGTCGGCAGCACATTTGCAGGGCAACCAGGAACAAGCTGCCGAAACCCGAACGCCGATCTCGCAAGAGAAGCCGCGCCATGAGGATTCACCACAGCTATGACCATCGTGATGTAGAGTTGTATTGCTAATCAGCCGCTTTCAGCGATTCGGATCTCAGTTCAAACGTCCCTTTGACCACAACCTTCTCGCCTGGCGCCAGACCGCCTGCTACTTCCACGAACCCGCCTGATTCGCCGCCCAGCTCTAATTTTCTTTCTTCATAGCGTCCGGTTCCGGCAGGCACGTAAACCACTTTGTACGAGCCTGCGTCCTGCACCGCATCTTTGGGAATGGCCAGGACTCGACGTCTGCCGACCATGATGCGCATGCGCGCGAACATCTTTGGCTTGAGCTTGAGCCCCGGGTTGGGGACCTCGGCGCGCACAAGCAGTGTGCGGGTCTCCGGGTTGAGCGAGTCGGCAACGTAATTGAGGGTGCCATTGAACTTCTCGCCGGGAAAGCTGTCGAGCTCGAGCACGATGGGCTGACCCTCAGCGACCCTGGCTATGTCCTTCTCATAGATGTACGCCTGCAGCCAGACGTTGTGAAAGTCAGCGATCGTAAACAGCGGCTTGCTCGGTTCCGTCAGCTCACCCACGTTTATGCTGCGCTCGCTGACAATCCCATTTTCCGGCGCCACCACCGGCACGAGCGGGTTTATCTCCCTGGAGCGCAGCACCTTTGCTATCTCTGTTTCAGACACCCCCAGAAGTCTCAGCTTTTGTTTTATGGGCTCGGTCAAGAGCCTCATGCGCTCCTGGGAAAGCGCCACGATCGACTCGCGCTTGCGTTTGAGCGCCTCCAGTGTCAGCCTATCCTCCTCATAGTGCGTCTTGGCGGTCTCGAAGTCGGCGCGTGAGGCAATTTTCTCTTCGACAAGACTGCTCACCCGCTTGTAGGTGCTCTCCGACAGCCGCAGATGGGCTTGGGCAAGATTTATCTCGGAGTCGACCTGCAGTAGATCGCGTTTCAGGTCGGCGCTTACCTGCCCTTCGTTCTGGAGAAGGTCGGACTCGGACTGGCCGATGTCCTGGCTGCGGATGCGGAGGAGCGGCTGCCCCTCCGTCACGTGCTGCCCGACCTGCGCCAGCACCTCGGTGACACGCCCGGCGACGGGGGCATTGACATGCGTGAGCAGGTTAGCGTTCGCCTGCACTTCCCCGCTTGTCTCGACAACGAAATCGAGCACCCTCTCCTGCGCCGGGGCAACCTGGATTCCCATCGCCCGCTCCGTATCGGGAGGTAAGCTGATAACCCGCCTGTTGCCGCCGGCTTCAGTTTCCACCTTCGGTACAGACGGTGGAGTGTGGGCTGCGGGGGCGAGGTTTTGCGACGGCTTCTCCGCTTTCGTGCAGGAACATAAGCCCATAAAAGCGGCAGCGCAGGCAAGCGCCAGCAGCCTTCTGGAGGATGCCACCAGTGCCGATGCCGGCCCTGCCGACCCGATACCATGCAACCGGCCGTCCGACGACTTCCCTCTGGGGCACCGCTTATCGCTACCGAGTTCTCGATTGCCGTCTCTCATCATGACACCGTTTCGCCAATAGTTTGCGAGGGCGCTTCCAGACCACTAGGTCTCATGAAAACCTCGAACAAGGCAGGAATCACCAGCAGCGTCAGCGCGGTGCTGCTGACCATTCCGCCCACGATGACGACCGCCAGCGGCTGCTCCAGCTCGCGCCCTGCTCCTCCCAGGACAGCCAGGGGAAGCATTCCCAGTGAGGCCGTCATGGCCGTCATCAGCACCGGAGAAACACGGTCGAGGCAACCCTGATGGACAGCCTCGTCGAAGGGTGTGCCCGCCTGCAACAAAGCATTGATGTGACTGACCAACAAGATGCTGTTCCGGGTGGAGATGCCAAACAGACTGATGAAGCCGACCAGCGTACCGAGGCTGATCACATTGCCGGTCAGCGCCACTGCAATTATCCCTCCGATTGTCGCCAGCGGCAGGTTGCTGACAATAAGGAGAGTAGACTTCATCGAACCGA
>DATNRD010000553.1:0-3499 GCA_036703665.1 Candidatus Obscuribacterales bacterium | reverse complement strand
CATTCCCGCCGACGAAATAGAGGTGATGACCGACAACATCGGATTGCCGGTCAGCGGGGTGAATTTCGCATTTTCCGATTGCCAGACAATAAGCGAGGCCGATGGCGAAATCTTGCTGACCTTGAGTGAGCATCGCCGCCATTCGACCTGGGACTATCAGAAGAAGATCCGCGAGATGCTCACCAGGCAATTCCCGGAGTGCGAGTACTACTTCCAGCCAGCCGACATTGTTACGCAAATTCTCAATGCCGGCCTGCCGGCGCCGATTGACCTCAAGATCATCGGCTTCGACAAGCAAACAAATTACAACCTGGCACTGGATTTGAAGCGCCAGGTCGAGAAGGTGCCCGGTGCCGTCGATGTCTGCCTCCACCAGGTCGTAAACTCTCCCCAGTACCTGTTCCAGGTGGACAGGACCCGGGCCGAACAGATGGGGCTTACGCAGAAGGACATCTCCAACTCGCTTCTGGTTACCCTCAGCTCGAGCTTTCAGGTCATGCCCAATTTCTGGGTCAATCCCCAGACCGGCGTCCAGTATTACCTGGCCGCCTTCGCGCCGCAATACCGTATAAGTTCCATAAACGACCTGGGCAACATCGCCGTCGGCTCTGCTACCACCGAGAAAGACACCAAGCAGCCGGTACAGCTACTCGCCAATGTGGCTGTGCCTGTGCGTCAGTACACACCGTACGTGGTCAACCACGTCAACGTCGCGCCTTCCTTCGATGTCTATGCGGCCTGCCAGAACAGGGATCTGGGCGGGGTCTCGGATGATATCGGCAAGATTGTTCAGTCCTTCAAGGCAAAGTTGCCGCGCGGCAGCGTCATAGTAGAAGCGGGGCAGGTCATGAGCATGCGGCTGGCCTTTGCCGGTTTGCTCATCGGTCTGGTGGGAGCGGTCATCCTCGTCTATCTGCTGCTTGTGGTAAATTTCCAGTCCTGGGTCGATCCGCTGATTATCTTGATGGCCATACCAGGGGCACTATCAGGGATTGTCTGGAGCCTGTTCGTTACGCAGACGACGCTCAGCGTGCCGGCATTGATGGGAGCAATCATGACAATCGGCGTGGCATCGGCGAACAGCATTCTCATGATCACCTTTTGCCGAGAGCAGCTCGAGGCAGGCATGAGCCCACGCGAAGCGGCCTCGGCAGCCGGTTTCCAGCGCTTCAGACCGGTGTGCATGACGGCACTGGCGATGATCATAGGAATGATTCCCATGTCCCTGAGCGCCGGGCAGAACGCGCCGATCGGGCGGGCTGTGATCGGAGGCCTGTCGGTTGCGACATTCTCAACACTCATTTTCGTGCCGCTCATCTTCAGCATCGTCAGAGAACGCATGAAAGGCGCACCACGCTCGGTGCACGGACATAGCCAGGAGATGAAACCGCGGTGAAAGGCCATTTGATTTCCACCAAACACACGGGGCGCAAAGGGCGTGCACCTTCCTCCGGTAGAGCGGTGTTGACTGTCCTGGTGGTTATCTCGTCAGTTTTTGGAGCACTGCTGGCACTGGGGGTCTTCCCGCGTATCATGAACAGGGCCGAGCTCAAGCGGATGGCAGATAAAACGGTTAGTGCACTGCCGGTGGTGCACACCGTATCGGCCAAGCTGGCCCCCTACGAGGAGTCCGGTACTCTGCCCGGCAACATCGGGGCAATCCAATACACCACCATCTATGCTCGCGTAGACGGCTATCTGAAAAGACGCCTGGTGGACATAGGTGATGAGGTAAAAGCCGGACAGTTGCTGGCCGAGATAGACACGCCGACCATCGATCAAGAACTGGCCCAGGCGAAGGCCGACCTGGCCCAGGCACAGGCACAGCTGGTCAGCGCCGAAGCGAACCTGCGCGAGGCAAAGGCCAAGGATGTTGCCGCCGAGGCTGAAGTCGAAAAGACAAAGGCCGATCAGGTATACGCAGCGGTCACGGCTCGCCGCTGGGAAAACATGGCCGCGCGTGGCGCCGTCAGCCTGCAAAGCCGGGACGAGAGGGTGCGAGCATACGAGGCGCAGACGGCTCAGTTGCAGGCATCGATAGCCGAGAAGAAGGCAGCCGATCAAGCAGTGGAAGCCGCACAATCGCAGGTCCACGTCGCCCGGGCAACGGTGGCGGCCAGGCTGGCCAATGTGAAGCGCATCGAGGCGCAGCAAGCCTTCAAGTACGTGCGCGCGCCGTTCGATGGGGTAATCACCTTGCGCAAGGTCGATCCCGGGGCGCTGATCACCGCCGGCAGCCAGTCGTCCTCGCTGGAGCTTTTCCAGCTGGCGAAGATCGACAGGTTGCGCATCTACGTAAACGTGCCGCAGACATTCGCCAGGTACCTCAACCCCGGGCAGAAGGCAGAGATACATGTGCCGGAATATCCGGAGCGCACTTTTACCGGTGTCGTATCCAACGTCGCCGGGGCGCTTGACCCGGAAACCCGCACCCGCCAGACAGAGGTGCGCATAGACAATAAGGATCACGCGCTCCTGCCCGGCATGTACGCGCAGGTGCAGATTACCACGCGGCGCGCCGACACCTGGGTGCGCGTACCGAGCACGACGCTGGTTCCCCGCCCGGACGGCATGTATGTCGTCACCGTCAACGACGGCAAGGCTCACTATCAAAAGGTGGCAATCGGCCGCGACTTTGGCGACGAGGTGGAGCTCAGAGCCGGGATTGCACAGGGCGATACGATCGTGGTCAGCCCGCCGGTGGACCTGCGCGAAGGGGAGGCGGTCAGTGCCAGGCCGCTCTCGTCGAGCTAATACAAGGATGGCGGCTTGTGAAACAGCGTAGAACCTACGGGCAAGATGGTCGCATTCCGCTGTTGGTGGCTCTGTTGCTGGCTGTGAGCGGCGTGCCGGCTTCGACCGCGCAGCCCCCAGCCCCTCCCTCGGGCACTGCTGGTGATACCGCCGGCCTGCCTAAAATCCGGGGACTGGATCAGCCATTGCCGGAGCGCAACCCGCTCGATCAGGTACGCAAGGGCGCCGAGGAAACCGAGGGGGCCATCTTCGTTCAGCCGGACCAGGTGGTGGTTAAGCCGCCGCTGCTCAAAGCGCTCATTCAGTTGCAAGCAGGATTGTCCCCTTATGCACTGGATGCCGACAGCGGCCGGGGAATAACTCTGGAACGCGTGCTCAAGACGGCACTGGCGAACAATCTGACCATCAAAATCTCCAACACGGATCAGCAATCGAGCAAGTGGCTGTACTACAGCGCGCTGGGCGGTTTTCTGCCCAGCCTGGTCAACGCAGTAAGCTATCAGATGATCAGCGGCAAATTTTCCAGCCCATTCGGGTTGCAGGCCTCCGTCGATACTGCTGACCTGGTCATCCCCAACACCATCAACTGGACGTTCTTCCAGGGTGGCGGGATCCTGTTTACCGCCCTGCAGAACAAACACCTCTACCGCGCCTCCCAGTATGCTCTTAAGGGAACGATCAACGATGTGCTCTATGAGGCGGCCAACCTCTATTATCAACTGGCACTGAACGATGCCCTCCTGCA
>DATNRD010000552.1:0-2851 GCA_036703665.1 Candidatus Obscuribacterales bacterium | reverse complement strand
CCGTAGCAGATCGCCTTGTGTTCCGCCGTATTCGCCAGCGCCTGGGAGGTCGTGTCAGAATGATCATCTCTGGCGGCGCGCCGCTGTTGCCGAACATCCAGCAGTTCTTCACCGTCGTAGGGTTGACCGTGGTGGAGGGTTATGGGCTGACGGAAACTGCTGCGGCGATCACCTGCAACGATCCGCAAGCAATCCGCCCGGGGACGGTGGGCAAGCCGCTAAATGGTACCGAGATTCGCATTGCCGACGACGGCGAGATTCTGGTGCGCGGCCCGAGCGTGTTTGCAGGCTACTACCGCAACGAGGAGGAGACGCGCCAGGCCTTTCGCGACGGCTGGTTCCTCACCGGAGATTTAGGCGAGCTGGATGCAGAAGGTTGCTTGAAGATAACCGGGCGGAAGAAGGACATAATCGTCACGGCCGCCGGTAAGAATGTTGCGCCGCAGCGCATAGAAAATCTTTTTGCCGACGAGAAACTGATCAGCAAGGTAGTTGTGTACGGCGATAGGCACTCATATCTAACTGCACTGATTACGCTGAAGGCCGACGAGCTGCTGGCCTTCGGGCAGGCCAATGCTCTTGGTGTATCCAGCGTGGCGGAGCTGGCCAGACACCCGCTGGTGCGCGCCGAGGTCGAAAGGGCAGTTCGCGCCAGGAACAAGCAACTGGCGGGATACGAGCAGATCAAGCGGTTTCATATCCTCGAAGATGACTTCACCATCGAAGCCGGCGAGCTGACCCCGACATTTAAGGTCAAGCGTCAGGCACTGGCTGAAAAGTACAAAGGTCTTATCGAGCAGCTCTATCTGAAGAGCCCCGCATAAGCTCCTTGCGCCCTCAAGTGATCGTAGGACCACATCTACTCTTTGGCGATGTCCAGGTGCCCGCCGGCGCGCATGCCCCAGTAGATGGTGTCGCGCAGAACCTCATCCGTCTGCCGGAGACGTTCGTTTACCTCGGCCAGGACGCCCAGGAGAAACATGGCTGCGCCACGGGGATCTTTGTCGAGAAAGTTCCTGAAGCTATCCCGGCTCAATGAGAGCAACACGGACGGCTCCAGGGTTTTTGCCGTAGCCGACCGCGGCGAATTGTCAATTAAGGACATCTCGCCGAAACACTGGCCCTGCCCGAAAGTTGCCAGAGGAGTCTGCACGTCCCCTTCGACGGTTTTCGTGATGGTCACTGCGCCGCTCTCGATGAAGTACATGACATCGCCGGAGGAGCCTTCTTGAAAGATAACCGCTTCGGCCGGCCATTCCTTCCTGACCAGCAAAATGTCGAGCTGGTCCAGCGCCTCCGGAGGAAGTTGCTTGAGCACTCTGGAGTTTTGGGCAAGATCCTTGTCAATAGCCATGTAGCTTCCCCTAAACGGGTAACGGTAAGATTTTACGCAATTGCCCGGCAATTTCGTACAGTCTCTGGACTGTAATTGCAACCTTTTGGCCCTTCGCAACAGGCAAACTAAGCGCGCTTATCCGGGTAAAGTGTAAATTGGAAGGAGCGATCCACGGGAGCGACAACCATGGGCTTATTCGACGACCTGGTCCAGGGCATCAGCAGGGAGATTTCCCGCGTGCAGGCTAAGTCTGCCGAGATGCTGCAGACTTACAGCTTGAGCAACCAGATCCGCACGCTTGAGGGCAAGGTGACTGCCACCTTCATCGAGATCGGGCGGCTGGTTTTCGATAAATATCAGCGCAACCTCGAAGTTTCCGATGATCTTCTCAAGGAGAAAACCGACGAAATTGTCAAGTGCGAGCAGGAGATCGCCTCGCTCAAAGCGGAGCTTGAGGCAATCAAAGCACAGTATTCGCCTGACACCCCGGCTTCGCAGCGGGCCGATGCCAGGGCTGGGTATACGCCGACGCCCGGCTTCGAATGCCCGCACTGTCACGCTCCGGCAAATGTGGACAAGGCGTTTTGTCCTTTGTGCGGCGGCTCGCTCAAAGAGGCCGCTGAAAAAGCCGGCTCTGGCAACGGTGATTCTTCCGGTTAAACTCTGGCGTTCTTGCCACAGTCCGGGCAGAAGAAAAACGATGGGCTGACCTTCGCTCCGCAGTGAGGGCAGGCGCGGATTTCTACCCCGATGTCCTTGGTCGGATAGCGCCCGGCCAGGATTTCCTTGTATTGGCGGCTCTCCGACCACGTCTTGAGTTCCCGCGCTCTGTAGATAGGCAGCGGATGATCCAGCCAGAGCTCCTGCAGGACCTTGTAAAACTTGTTGAGCGTGCTGTAGTCGAGATCTTCGTAAGTCTCCGCCTGCTTGAGGAACTCCTGCGGGTCGATCTGGGCGAATACGGATTTGGATCCGGCGGACAACTTCATGTGCAGCCGCAGGCAAACGTCGACGTCCTGCACCACTAGCAGTTCCGCCCGGTCGGCGGAGAGCTCGGACTTGCGCGACCACTCGAATAGCGCCATGGCCAGTCCCATGCTGGCCAGCCCGCCCAGCCCCAGCACGCGGCTGGCGATGTGAGCAAGGAAGTATGCGATGCTGCGGTAGAGCACGTGCCCGCACTTCACGTGTCCGAGCTCATGGGCCAGAACGGCCATGAGCTCCTCTTCATCGAGAAGGTCAACCAGAGCGGATTGCAAGACGATAAAGGGCCGCTCGACACCGAATGTGAAGGCATTGACATACGGGTTGGTGGCAAGGAAGAGGTCCGGCTCGTGCATATCGAGGATGTCGGCCGCCTCTTTGAAAATTCTGTAGACGCGGTGGCATTGTTTGGGCGTCACGTGGATGGCCTGGCCGATGAGCTGGATGCGGAAGATGCGCTCGATGCCCAGCTCGAGAATTTTCTTGAAGACCTTGTCAAGAACGGGCAGTTTCTTGACTGCCTCCAGGGCT
>DATNRD010000551.1:0-3346 GCA_036703665.1 Candidatus Obscuribacterales bacterium | reverse complement strand
GCATGGCCGTGTCCATTTCCTTCGATCGCTTGATGCTCGAAGTGCTTCTCGATGATCGCGCGTGCCGCCAGCATAGAACCGCACAGCGTACCATCGTCGGACAGGGACAGATCGTCGAGGCTGCCTTTCGGGACCAGACCGAGGTCATAGGCAGTCCTAACCATTACGTTGACACAGTCCAGCCGGTCTTCAAGAAGCCGGTTGGCAATGAACAGCCGAATGTTGGGGAACTGTAATGGCACTTATGCCCCGCGATCCACAATCGCGGTGTGGGGAACCCACGTGTATTCTGACATCCGGGTAATTCTCGGAAATCAGCCTGAAGAAGCATATCGACCAGGAAATCATCCAATCGAATGATCTTCCGCTCAGCCTTTGGGATGATTGTCAGGAACTGCGGGCTGTAGCCGACACGGACTCGTCCTCGACGGCTTCCGCCTTGCGCGCCGGTGTTCGGATTATTTCTACTGAACACGGCGCCCGGCTCACCACCGCTTCCGCAACGCTACCCAGGAGGAATTTTTGGAATCCCCGGCGTCCGTGCGATCCCAGTATGACGAAATCGGCGTTCCATTCCGTCGCCTCCCGGACGATTGAGTCACGGATATTGCCCTCGACGACCTTGCCGTCGACTGGATTGTGAGGAAACTCACGCCTCAGAAACTCCACCCTTTCATCGACCAGCTCATTTATCTCCTTGACCAGCTCCTGCTGGGCCTCGTCGAGGTATGGAACGTACGATGTGTGCCACTCTGCGTATCCGGGCGTGGGTGGCTCCACGACGCTCAGTACCCGAAACTCAGCATCTTGCGGCCAGGGGCGATCCACAACGGATTCCAGCGCTGCCAGCGAGCATTCCGAGCCGTCTATTGCAATTATGACCTTCATGACCCTTCTCCTTGATGACAAACGATCATCCGACCCGTTGCCGGAAGCTCGGCAAGCCGGTAACTGCTTCAATGGTTACCTTTCGGTTATGAATTCGCATCGTCCATCAAGACGATTCGTCCGTGTAATTTCACACAATCCGTCAACCTTTCGGTGGTCAAATGCTCATGCCCACGGTGTATGGCCCGCAACGCTCGGTAGACGCAAGGTTTCGGCCAAGACAGGTCACCCGCCTCGAAACTGTCATCCTGAGCCGCCTCCCTACTGTCATCCTCCCTACTGTCATCCTGAGCCGCCTCCCAACTGTCATCCTGAGCCGCGTAGCGGCGAAGGATCTCGTCTGCAGGCCGTGACGCGAAGCTGAGATTCTTCGGTCGCGCAGCCTGCCCTGAGCGGATGCTGTGGATGCGAAGCCGGGCTGCTGGGGCATGCGAAGGGCTCCCTCAGGACCGCTTTCGCTCCGCTCAAGCTCCTCAGAGGATGACAGTTTCCGGGTTCGATCACCTGTGCTGGCCGAAACCTTACCGGTAGACGGGCCGGTATGGTATATGATCGTGCTTTCCAGGGCATCGCCGGTCATAGCTGATGGTTTTGCAGGACGAGGCGTGCGTGTGAATGCGTTGCAGTTCCTCGACTTTGGGAACTCAGGGGCACATTCGCCTGGCTGTCAAGGTTGCGGGCGTAGTTCAAGGCGTCGGCTTCAGGCCGTTTGTCTACAACCTGGCTACGACTCGCTCACTATGCGGGTTCGTGCGGAATTCCGGCGGAGCCATCGAGATTGAGGTGGAGGGCCGGGAGGCGGTGGTGTTCGACTTCCTGCAAGCGCTAAGACAGGAAGCCCCACCGCTGGCGAGAATCACTGAGGTGGTTGCAACAGAGATTTCTCGCTCGAGCGAACCCGGATGCGGATTCCGCATTGATGCGAGTCAAGAGCGGGCTCACGTCTCGCGATGCGTGGCGCCGGATACCGCCACCTGCCAGGAATGTTTACAAGAGTTGTTCGATCCCCGAGATCGCCGTTATCGGTACCCGTTCATAAATTGCACGAATTGCGGGCCGCGCTTCACGATCATAAGATCGCTGCCTTACGACCGGCCTGCCACGACAATGGCGGATTTCGCGATGTGCCGTCTATGTCGACGGGAGTACGACGATCCGGGCAATCGACGCTTTCACGCGCAGCCGAATGCCTGCCCGCAATGCGGTCCCACAGTGGAATTTCAGCCGGCAGCACGTAGCCGACATAGTTCGCGGATCATTGGAAAAGCAAGGGCGGAGGCGGCTATTGAAGAGGCTGTGCGACTTCTTCGAGAAGGTGGCATTCTCGCGCTCAAGGGGCTGGGCGGCTTCCACCTGATGTGCGATGCGCGCCGGGAAGAATCGGTGCGCAGACTCAGAAAGCGCAAGGGCCGTTACGCAAAGCCGTTTGCGGTCATGGTGGCGTCGGTAGACGTGGCGCGGCAGCTCTGCGTCGTATCGGAAGCGGAGGAGCGGCTGTTGAGCGACGCAAGGCGTCCAATCGTACTGCTGGAAAAGGCGGAGGGCAGCTCGATCGCGCCAGCCGTTGCGCCGCAGGTGGACCGGTTCGGAGTGATGCTGCCCTACTCGCCGTTGCATCACCTGATCATGATTGACTTTGGAGGGCCGCTCGTAGCCACCAGCGGAAACCGTTCCGAGGAACCAATCGCAACTGATAACGACCTGGCACTAGAGCAGCTCGGCGACATAGCGGACGCGTTCCTTGTTCACGACCGGCCTATCTTGTCCAGGTATGACGATTCCGTGGCGCGTGTGTACGAGGGCACCGAGATACTCGTGCGCCGTTCGCGTGGGTATGCGCCCTTGCCGCTGGAGTTGTCTGTGACGGCCGACGTACCGGTGCTTGCCTGCGGTGGGCACATGAAAAACACGTTTTGCTTGATAGCGGGTAACCAGGCTTACCTTAGCCAACACATAGGGGATCTGGATAACCCGGAGACGGTGCAGCACTTTAAGGAGTCGCTCGAGCGCTTCGAGGAGTTGTTTGCTATCCAGCCTGAGATGGTCGCCCATGACCTGCATCCCGATTATCTGTCGACAGCGCTGGCGCAGGAGATCTCAGGATCTGGCGGGCTTGTACGGGTCGCCGTGCAGCACCATCACGCGCACATCGCCAGCTGCATGGCCGAGCATGGATTGATGGGTCCTGTCATCGGTGTAGCCTTCGACGGGCTGGGCTACGGCCTGGACGGTTCCGCCTGGGGCGGTGAGTTCCTGGTTTGCGACTGGACGAGTTTTGCGCGACGAGCACATTTTGAACCTGTGCCTATGCCTGGTGGATCGGAAGCAATCAAAAGACCATGGCGGATGGCTCTTGGTTACGCGTTTGCAGAACACGAAGGAAAGGACGGTCTGCTCGCCGATTTTGTCGACGCGATGGAAACGAGATATGGTTCGCATACCATCTCGCTAATCAAGC
>DATNRD010000550.1:0-2366 GCA_036703665.1 Candidatus Obscuribacterales bacterium | reverse complement strand
CACCTCCAGTTTGATGAGTTCCTGGAGCAGCTGTGTGAGATTGGGCAGCCCGATCACCTGCCAGTAGCCGCCCATGTCACGGAGTTTGACGTCAAGCACGAAATCGCGATTGTATTTCTGGTTGTACAGCTTGAGCCCTACCACCGCCAGCTTGCCTTCGCGCCGTGTGTATTCGGTGCCGTTGTAAAGCTTTCCTTTGAAGCCAAAGGTGCTCATCGTCCGCTTCAAAGAAATGCCATCGCTGGCGGTGGCGCCCGGCGTCTCAGCGTCGCCGCCGCCGTCGGAGTGCGGGCTGCTCGGACCGGGAGCGTCGTCTTGCGGTTGCGCTGCCTGGACGCCTCGTTCCACCATGTCCAGCATCTCCTGCTTGAGCCCGGCGACGAGCCCCGGCTTAATGAAGGTAACCAGGCCGAAGGTGAGCAGGTGTCCCACGATGCCCAGCCCTCTCATCTCCCGTGTTGGACCTGCCAGGAATGAATCGACCATGCCGGAAGCTACGCTTTCCGCGTCCACATACTTACGGAACTTGTCGATGTCGTGGGTCTTGATTGCGCCCCGGGCCTCGCGTATCGAGTACTCAGGCGTTGTTGTCCAGTACCAGTAGCCGGCCCCGGCCAAAACCGCGAGCAGCAGGAGCAATGTCAGGAGAGTCCTCAAGTTATCGCCTCCGTCAGCGGGTTTTGCCTTCTGGTTTTGCCTTTCGCATGCAGTTGTAGAGGAACCGGCCGAGTCCCGCCAGTTTCCCGAACGGGAACGAACCATGCAGGGCTTGAATGCCGCCCCGCGCACGCTCGACCCGGGAGCTGCCATAGGGATACCACCACAGGCGGTGCCCACCCCCCGCCGCATCTATCGTTATGTGTTTGACGTTCACTAGATCCAGCAACCCGAAGTAGGAGTGGGTCCGGCCGAAGCCGCTCTTTTTCAGCCCGCCCCAGGGAACCTGCGGGCAAGCGAAGGAGAACAGGCAATCGTTGATGAAGACGGTGCCGGCTTCGAGATCGCGCGCCACATCCTCGGCTTTGCCAAGATTGCGCGACCAGACCGAGGCACACAAGCCGTAATCGCTCTGGTTTGCCAGCTCGACGGCGGTGTCCTCCGAATCCACGACCATCACCGGCAGTACCGGGCCGAAGGTCTCCTCGGTCATCACCTTCATGGAGTGGTTGACGCCGGCGAGGATGGTCGGTTCATAGAAATAGCCACCGAGATCTTCGCGGCGTTTCCCGCCGCACAGCAGCCGGGCACCAGCTGCTACCGCAGCGTCGACCTGAGCGGCTACTTTCTCGAGCTGTGACTCATCGATGAGCGGTCCGACATCGACATTCGCATCAGTTCCCGCTCCCAGCTTCAAAGCTTTGGTGTGGGCGACCAGTGCATCGAGCAGTCTGTCGGTGTGCTTTCCTTTCACGATGTACACGCGTTCGATGGAAGCGCACGCTTGACCACAGTTGGTGAAGGCTCCCCACACCAGCCCGCGGGCGGTCCAGTCGGGTGGCGCATCCGGAAGGACGATGGCGGGATCTTTGCCGCCCAGTTCCAACGTCACTGGCGTCACGTTCTCGGCAGCCTGCGCCATCACCTTGCTGCCGCCTTCGACAGAACCGGTAAAAAGCAGCCTGGCCAGCCGGGTACGGCAGAGGTGCGCGCCGGTTGTGCGGTCTCCGGTGACCACGGAGACCACCCCTTCGGGAAAGCCGGCCTCGGCAAAGAGCTCGCCTATTTTAATGCCTACCAGCGGCGATTTCTCGGAGGGCTTGAGGACAACCGTGTTACCCACCATAACGGACATGATCATCGACATGACCGGAATAGCGAAGGGATAGTTCCAGGGTGAGATGATACCGATTACGCCGATCGGGTCAAACGTGACCACGCTCTGCTTGCTTGACAGCAAGGGGTTGGTCATCGACACCATTTGATCCTTGAGAGCGCGCTCGCTGTTTTCTGCAAACCAGAGGCAGGCATCCAGCGGTCCGGTCAGCTCGGCAAGCAGGCTCTCCACCAGCGGCTTTCCCACCTCCTTCGTAATTAACGCGGCAATCTCATCGGAGCGCTTGACCAGGACGTTCCTCAGCCCGTGCAGCTTCCTGGCTCTGTGATGGTATTGCGTGAGCCTCCACGAGTCGTACGCCGCCCACGCTTTGTTGACCGCTGCTTCCACCTCGGGCTCACCCATACACGGCACCTCTCCGACGAGCTCGCGAGTGGCCGGATTGAACGATTTGATAATGGCGACGTGCTCGGTGATCATGATCAGTCGCTCTCCGGTGCCGGCGAGTCGGTCGCCGGGATCGGCGGCAGTGTCCTGCCGGAGCGGGTCGCTCCTCCCGCCGCTCCCGCCTGTTCGAGGCGCTCGACAGCCC
>DATNRD010000549.1:0-2179 GCA_036703665.1 Candidatus Obscuribacterales bacterium | reverse complement strand
CCCCGAGGTAAGCGCAATCCTTCCCGTCCGCGGTGGCAATGGCGCCGTCAGGCTGCTCCCGATGCTTGATTTCGACCTGATCGCAAAGCACCCGAAGATCATCATCGGGTTCAGCGACATTACCGGTTTGCTCATTCCCATTCACCAGAAGACGGGACTTGTAACGTTTCACGGTCCGACGGCAGGCTCGTTCTACGACAGCAGTTACACGTACGGCTACTTCACCAGGGCGCTTATGGAAACGCGCCCGCTCGGAACAATCAGGGATCCGGCCTCCGAGTCGCAATGGAATCCCGAATACCCACCTTACCGGCTTGTCATCGCTGAGGGCAAAGGCGCCGGGCGATTGACAGGCGGCTGCCTGACGATTATCCGGCAACTCATGGGCACTGCCTTCGAGATCGAAACGGAAGGGCGAATCCTCTTTCTGGAAGACGTGGGGGAAGAGCCTTACAGCATCGACCGCATGTTGAGCCAGTTGCTTCTGGCGGGGAAGTTGCAGAAATGCACCGGCATCGTCGTCGGTGACTGCCTGCGCTGCCGCCCCGGCATGAGCGGCCGCAACGTCCTGCCCTTGAGCTGCAGCGTCGAGGAAGTCTTGAGGGACCGTCTCGGCAGCCTGGGCATTCCGGTTGTCTACGGTCCCCGGTTGGGGCATGGAACCGATAAGTTGACCTTGCCACTGGGGGTGATGGCATCGCTCGATGTGACGAGACAGGCAGCGCGCTTCAGGATAAAGGAAAGTGGTGTCACATAACCCACCGGTAGTAAAGCCGCCGGCGTTGAAACCGGGAGACAGAGCGGCACTGGTCTGCCCGGCCAGCCGCCCCGAGAGCCCCGCTGTCGTCAACTACTGCGCCAGGCTCCTCGAGGAAATGTCGCTCCGGCCTGTCGTCGGAAAGCACGTCTTGCGAGTGCACGGCTACATGGCCGGCACGGATGAGGAGCGACTGGAAGACCTCCTGAGTTTCCTTCAGGACGACTCGATTGCGGCAATATTCTGCGTGACGGGCGGCTTCGGCTCCATGCGTCTTCTGCCGCATGTGGACTATGGCTCTGTCGCGTCACAGCCGAAGATCGTGGTAGGCTGCGACGACAACACCGCTCTCCTTCTTGCCCTTAACGCAATGTCGGGGCTGGTGACATTTTACGGACCGAACCTCGACCAGGTAAAAACAAAGCACAGCTTTGAGCGCCTGAAGACGGCAGTGACCGATGCTCGGCCTCCGTCGCCAGTTTCTGCTGCAACCGAAGGGGACGATGACGTGTTGCCCGCGGCACCCTATGCTCCAGTGCCGGGCCGCGTGCAGGGAAAGCTTATCGGCGGCAACATGAGCGCACTCGTCTCCCTTTTGGGAACGCCATATCAGCCGGACTTGCAAGATGCGGTTCTTTTTCTCGAGGATATTAACGAGCGCAACGACATTCTCGAGCGCTGGCTAACCACGCTATATGTCTCCGGCGAGCTGGCGACAGTGCGCGGAGTGGCCTTTGGCGAATTCGTCAATTGCGGTCCGAAATCCTCTTACAACACCCTATCCCTGGAGGATCTCCTGGGAGAGAGGGTGAAGCGCCTGGCGATACCGTCATGCTTCGGCCTGCCGCTGGGCCAATCGAGCCGCATGGCCACGGTGCCGATTGGAGTGAACGTCTCGTTCGACGCTGCCAGAGGCGTGCTGGAGTTTGCCGAGGCCGGCGTGTCATAACGCAGCCGGCCGGCAGTGATCGGCAGCAGGGACGATGCCGGAGTGAAGCGGAATAAAGGTCAACCGGAACGGCTCGGAACCGCAAAGTGAGACCGGCGAGAATTCGGAGTTGAAATTTGAGGGATAGCGCCCTAAATTTTTCCCTGGGTCCGTTATCGAAACAGAAGGCGTTCAGTGTGCAAGGGCCGAGGCCACCGAACGCCTTATTTACTTTTTGAAAGCGCTTCCACGCAACGCCGGTCGTCGCGCAGCGCGGCTACGCCGCGCCAGGCGGGCGGGTTTCCATGCGCTCCTTTTAAGAGCGTGGCTGCTCCTCACGGCTCTTGCCTGGCTGTACGTCGTCCGCGAAGGTCCGTCGCTGCCTTCGGCAGCGGCTGCGCCGCTCCGCTCCGTCGCCTGGCGACTGCGCATCGCTCTTATGCTCCGTAGGCTCGCACGGCGCCCCTCCTCCGCCACACGCGACCAGACGCTCG
>DATNRD010000548.1:0-5168 GCA_036703665.1 Candidatus Obscuribacterales bacterium | reverse complement strand
CCTCCCGCCGTCACCAGGACATGCTTGCCTGCCAGCGATCGATGGGTCAGGAACCTGGCCGTGACAGCCGCCATGATCGTCTCGAGCCCAGCCATCTTGCCGGCACCGATATCTCCGCAGGCGAGTTCTCCGAAGTCAGGGGGGATCACCTCGTAGCGGTAGCGGTTTTCCAGGATGGAAAGGTTGTGCTGGGTGGCCGGGTGCTCCAGCATGCGCGGGTTCATCGCCGGTGCCACTACCACCTGCGCGGGCGTAGCCAGCACCATGGTGGTGAGCAGGTCGTCGCAGATTCCGCAGGACAGCTTGGCAATGATGTCGGCCGTGGCGGGGGCGATGACGATGAGCTCGGCTTTCTGGGCCAGCTCGATGTGCTCGGGCCTCCACTCTTCTTGAGGGCTGAATTGCTCGATGTGCACCGGGTTGCGTGTGAGCGTCTGCAACGTCAGGGGGGTGATGAACTCTGCCGCGTTCCTGGTCATCACGACGTGCACGTCGGCGCCTGCCTTGCGCAGGAGCGACGCCAGGTCACAGGCTTTATAAGCCGCTATGCCGCCGCTTATACCCAGAAGTATGGTTCTGCCCTCCAGCGGGCTTATCAATTCAGATTTCGCCTGACGGCTCTTGCTGCGTCTCATACGGAGAAGCCCCTGCTGCGTGTGTTGTTAACGTGTATTATTATCCGGCCGTCCAAGGGAAATAGCCACTCGCGGTACAATCACCTTCTATCGCCGCGGGTCGCCGCGACAAGCTCAACTCCTGCCTGGAAGTTCCGAATGGATAAGTATTATGTCACCACCGCCATTGACTACGTGAATGCTGCTCCGCATATCGGCCACGCGTACGAAAAGATAGCCGCCGATATAGTGGCGCGGCACCATCGGTTGCGGGGCAAGGACGTCTTTTTCCTGACCGGTGTGGACGAGCACGGGTCGAAGGTAGAAAAGGCCGCCCAGCAGGCTGGTTTGAAGCCGCAAGAGTTTTGCGATCGGATGTCGGCGCAGTTCCGTCAGGCGTGGGACAAGCTCGGCCTGTCGTACAACTACTTCATCCGCACTACCGAAGACCGCCACGTGAAAGTAGTGCAGGCGCTCTTCAAGAAGATGAGGGAGAACGGCGACGTCTATAAGGGCACCTATTCAGGGCTTTACTGCGAGGGGTGCGAGGACTACTTGCGGGAGCGCGACCTCGATGCCAACGGTTATTGTCCCAATCACATGAAGGAACCGAAGGTTTTCAGCGAGGAGAACTACTTTTTCCGGCTGACGAAGTACAAGGAGAAGCTGCGAAAGTGGCTCTCGGAAAGCCAGGATGTGGTCGGCCCCGAGAGCCGCCGGCGCGAGGTGATCAACCAGCTGGAGGACCCGGATCTCGGTGACTTCAGTGTGACGCGTTCGCGCACGTCGCTTACCTGGGGGATACCGGTGCCGGACGAGCCCGACCAGGTGATCTACGTCTGGATTGACGCGCTTACCAATTACATCACCGGCGTGGGCTACCTGACTGACGAGCAGTCGTTCTCGCGTTACTGGCCGGCGGACCTGCACTTGATCGGCAAGGACATCACAAAGTTCCATGCCATCTACTGGCCGGCTATGCTCATGTCAGCCGGCATCGAGCTGCCCAGGCGTATTTTCGGGCACGGCTTCATCACGGTCGAAGGGCAGAAGATAAGCAAGTCGCTCGGCAATGTCATCGATGCCAATGCGCTTGCAGAAACCTACGGGGCGGATGCCGTGCGTTTCTTCCTGTTTGCTGCCACGCCGTTCGATCAGGACGGAGACTTCTCCAGGCAGGACTTCATCACTCGGGTGAATTCCGAGCTGGCAAACAACCTGGGCAACCTCCTCAACCGCACCCTGACGCTGGTGGAAAAGAACTGCGGCGGCAGGGTGCCCGACAGAGATCCGGACAACACTTTGCGAGAGGAAGCCAATGAGGTGCTGGTCCAGGTGAACAAGTTCATCGATCAGCTCGAGTTTGCCAAGGCGATTGAGGCGGTGTTTGCTTTAATCGATCAAACCAACAAGTACCTCAACGACGAGAAGCCGTGGGCGCTCTTCAAGGACGGCAAGCAAGCCGATGGAGAGACAGTCCTGTACACGGCAATGGAGATGCTGCGCCGGGTGGCGCTCTACCTTTACCCGTTCACGCCGTCATTGTCCGGCGAGATCTGGCACCAGCTCGGCATGGACAGCAAGATCGAGGACATCGGTGCCACATTTTTCGACCTCCTCCCGCCAGGACAGTCAGTGCGCAACCGCGGCCCGATCTTCAGGCGCATCGAAGAAGTCCCGGTACCTTGACAAGATCGGTGATACATCACCGGCGATATCGAATTTAATGAAAAATCATATCGCGCTCGGCATAACTTCAGATCTGGGCGTGACTTTCAAATGCGGCGGTAAGCTTTTACCGAAACATATTCCGGGCTGTAGAACTTGTTGGCGCTTTCGACCACTATGCGCCGCTTGTAACTGGCGTTGTTGGCGATCTGCCCGTCGCCGTAGTAGATGGCGGCATGGCCTTTCTCGCCCGGACGGCGGTGGGCAATGATAACGTCGCCGGGTTGGGCCTGGTCGAAGGGCACCGCTACGAAGCCGTGTTTCTTCAAAGACCTTTCCAGTCCGTCCACGCCCGCGTCGGTTATGGGCAGCCCGTATGCCCGCTGAAGGGCGGCGCTTACGAAGCGTGCGCATCCAAGGTTTTCCGGAATTCGCGGGTCGTACTCTTTAATCGAGTGCCCGACCATCGAGTCGATAGTGGTCTTCAGGCGGGGCCAGAAGGGGTTCTGCTCGTAGCGCCGGGTCTCGCGGACGTCCTGTCCCGGGCGCCTGTCGTAGCGGCGCTGTTCCCAGTAACGCTCCTGCTCGTAGCGCTCCCTGTAACTTTCCTGATAGCCGTTCCAGTAGCCGCCGTCCTGCCTGTAAGACCAGCCCTGCTGCGGGTAGGCACGGTACCCGCGCCAGGAGGCGCCGCACGCCGAGCCGCCGCAGCCGCAGCCGCAGCCGTAGCCGCGCCAGTCGCCCCATTGCTGCTGCCCGCCACGGTAATACTGCTGCCAGTAATAGTTCTGATACTGTTGCCAGTAATACTGCTGGTATTGCTGCCAGTAGTATTGCTGGTACTGGCTCCAGGAGCCGCTGTCGTAGCCGCCCTGGTAGCATCCGGGCTGACCGTAATAGCGCACGAAATACTCCCTGTATGGAGCCTGATACTGGTAGCCGGTCTGGGAGCCGTAGTAGTCGTAGGGAACTGCCAAACGCTGGTCTGGCGTGACAATCTGGGTTCTTTGTTCGATGACAGTCTGGCGGCTGTAAACGCCCTGGGCGTAGTCGCGTGCCCACTCGGGAACTTGCACCTGAGCGAGTGGCTCCGTCTCTCTTGCTCTGTCGGGTGGTGTCGGGCGACGATCCATGAGGCTACCTTAAGACAATGGCGATTGGGTTTTAAGGCAGAATGCCGAATGGCAAGACTATATATGGACCCCGCCAGCGTGACAACGGAAGACCCTACGGTTTCTCCCATGAATTGCCGGCTTTGGCGCGAAATTTAATCTTGGCGGGCGCCTCACCGCGCTGTTGTCGCCTTGCTGGCCTTCCATGCTAAGCTCCTTGGGAGTGGATTGATGCAGATCGCTAGGGGGTCCCGACGATGAGCGCAGGCGTCCCTCTGGCAGCAAACCCGGGTGTCCGCTTGATAGCGACGGACACGGAAGGCATCGCCTCGGCCCAGGTGCTGGATGCCGAACAGCAGTACAGCCTGCCGTGGGATCGCTACATGCGCCTCAGAACCACAGCAGATCACCTGCGCCGCCTGGTCGGCTCAGAGCGAAGGGTACGCGTTCTCGACGTGGGAGGCTTTGACGGGGCCTTCGCCATGTTCGTCCCGGGACATGACGTGCACGTGATCGATCCTGCCACCACCGGCGGTTCTGGGTTGAAGATCCCCGTTGCGGACCGGGCGTACGACGTCGTGGTCTCGATCGACGCCATCGAGCACCTCCCGCCAGACCAGCGCGGCGTATTACTGGCCGAGCTGGCACGCGTGACGGCCAGCATCTGCCTGGTCAATTTCCCGAACAAGGCCACGATGCCGGCGCAAGAGCTGGTCTGGAATCTGACCGGCAATCCCTTCGTGCGCGAGCATGTTGAATTCGGGTTGCCCGAGAAGAAGTGGGTGATCGAGCAGATGCAGGGACACGGCTTCGAGTGCCTGGCCGTGCCCAGCACCAGCCTTGCCCTGTGGGTGGCTCAATTCACCCTCTCCAACCTAGAGCCGGAGGCCGCCGCCGCCGTCAGCCGTTACCTGGTCACGGCCCACCGTGAAGAACCATTTTCCGTGCCGCTCTACCTGCTCATCATCTGCACCCGCCCCGAGCCGTCCAACCGGGCGGAAGCGCGCAATTGAGCCCGCATTCGTTATAGCGGTAAGTGGCTGCCGTTACCGCGCCGAGATGTAGGCCGCAGGCTCGGTTGTTTGCGGCGCCCCCTATAACGACGCGGTGAGACAACACGAGGCTTTGGCGAGGGTGCCTGCCAGCGGCCTGATAACCGAGGACCCGGCCGTCGGTTTTTTGTAAAGCTCTACTCAGTTGATTTCGGAGATGCTGCTGCCGAGATTGACTTCGAGGACCGGTACGCTGAGCGCCTGCTCCAGATCTTCGGGCATTGCGTCGGAAAGCGACGCCGGCAACTGCACGAGGAAGTCCGACTGGCCGATGGTGAGCATGTCGCCGCTCGCCAATGGCTCGCGTTCGAGTATGTAGGAGCCGTTCAGTTTCGTGCCGTTGGTGCTGCCTGTGTCCTCCACCCAGTAGGTGCCTTCCTCGAAAGTGATGAAGGCATGCAGGCGAGAGACGAACACGTCATTTTCCACCACGATCTGGTTGCGTGGGTCTCTGCCTATGCGCGTTCTTGGTGAAACGAGGCGGTAGAAGCGACCGCTGTTCAACTCCACCAGCGCAATTTGCTCATGATCGAGCGGGGGACGCAGCGCGCGGTCGGGGACAATTCGCCGCAGCCCGAGGGCTTCGCCGGTGGTGCAGTAGAGGCAGCGCCCATTGTCCATTACCTCTCTGCGACAGATTCCGCAGGTTCCCAATCGTTCTAGGGTGGAATTTTTCATGACAGTGCTCGTCAGGTGAGGCGGGGAACACACGCAGCAACCCA
>DATNRD010000547.1:0-3576 GCA_036703665.1 Candidatus Obscuribacterales bacterium | reverse complement strand
CTGGCTGACCCAGGATTCAAGATAGTCGTCGACGATGGGAACGTGTGCTGCTCTCAGCACATCAAGCGTGCTTTCCACTTCATGCCTGGAAGCGTCCCAGGGTACGGGGTGGGTAAGCAAGATACGCCTTCCTTCGGTATTGTGACCGACGCGATAGCGCGCGCCGGTCAGCCAGGCAAGCAGCGCCGACGACAACGAGCGCTTGAGCAGGAAGACCAGATCGTATTTGCGCTGGCGCAAGTGGACGGCGTACTGGAAGAAGTTGCCGGTGCGCCCGGCGCCCCTGTCGTATTTGTGAAACCGCGTGGTGTCGAAGACGATGAGCTCGTTTATGTACGGGCAGCCCTCCAGCACGGATCCGCTCTGCGGACCGACCAGGACGTCTATCGTGGCTTGCGGGTAGGCGCGGCGCAAATTGCGCAGGAAAGGAACCGTGAGGATCGTATCCCCGATGAAGCGATAACGGACCACAAGGATCCTGTTGCCGGGCAAAGGTTGTACAGCAGAGCCAGTCACCGATGCGGCCCCCGTCACGTGCCGGCAGCCCGACATGATTTAGCTGCCTGACCCGCCTCCGGCGACGGATTGTTGTCACACAGATTAAGCTGCGGCAAGGGCAGCGGCCCCAACCACTTTGTCTCCAGCTCGAGGATATGAACCGGCAGTTTCGAGGCGAATTCGGCCGGCAACCGGGCTGCGTCCTTGGCTGTCGTCACCATGATGTCGGCGCGGCAAGACTTGAACTGGCGAGCAAGCCCCAGCAGGTCGCCCGGGGTGTACCAGTGATGGTCGGGGAAGCAACGAGTGCCGGCAACGGTTGCCCCGAGGTCCGCCAGCTGCCGGAAGAATGCCTGCGGCCTGGCTATGCCGGCGACGGCGAAAACGCGGGCGCCCGACAGGCTGCTCGTGGGCAGCCTCTCAGACGAAGCAAGGCCGCACAGCGCCGCCGGCACGAACCGGCAGGACGTCAGTCCGGCTTGCGGGGCCCGGTTGCGGGCCAGCTCGTTCAATCGAGCCAGCTTCTCGGGATCGGGTCGCTCCGGCAGGCGCGAAATCACGAGCCAATCTGCCCGCGCCAGAGCGGCCAGCGGTTCACGCAGGCGTCCTGCCGGGATAAGCCTGTCGTTGCCGGGTTCGTCGTAATAATCGATGAGCACCACGTCGCTGTCACGAATTACGCTCAGATGCTGAAAGCCGTCATCGAGAATGACGAAATCGCAATCATAGACTCTGACAGCAATCTCGCCTGTCACTCGACGCGCGGCACCGACTATAACCACGGCTTCCGGCACTGCCTGTGCCATCATATGCGGTTCGTCGCCGGCGTCGGCAGCAGGCGCAATTCTGCCCCGACCATCGCCTACTATGACAATCTCGTCTGTGGACCGGCGCTTGTATCCGCGGCTGAGGATGGCAACCCTCCGTCCTGCGGCAATCAGGTGCCGCGCAAGATCCACTGTCACAGGTGTTTTGCCGGTGCCACCGCATGTGATGTTGCCTACGCTGAGCACAGGCACCGGAAGTGTGTGCTGCGTGAGCCATCCGGCTCCATAGGCTCTCAGCCGTGCATAGGCGGCCAGCCCGTAAGCAGCCGACACGGGCCACAGCGATGTAGCGATGGCCTTCTCGAGAGCGCTTTGAGGATTTCCCCACGTCATATCTTTACGCTTCCCTTACAGCCTCGACGGCAGCGGGGCACGGCCCGATGGCACCGAATTGGGGATATACCGCACACGCGAATCTCGGTTGCTTCTGGAAGCACCGCCATCCTGCCGGCTGGAAGCCGGCGCTCCCGGGGAGTCAGACGTTGCTATCTGAGCGGTGCCGCTGGGGCGTTGCTCATTATAAGGCCGCTCGAGGTAAGGTCGCAGAAGCGCGAGCGTGCGTTCCACGGCACCCTGGCTTTCGCTCAGCAGCTGTCTGCCGGCATTGCCGAGCTGCCTACGCAGCTGTTCGGATCGGGCCAACTCGATCAGTTGCTGAGCCAGCTCAGGTTCCTGGTGCACAATGCGGATTGCCTGCCGCTCGCTCAACGCGTTGGCCACGTCCTGCGTCTTATCCAGGTGCGGGCCGCAGATTACGGGGACAGCATAGGCGTATGGCTCCAGGATGTTGTGCCCGCCGATGGGCACGAGCGTGCCGCCCACGAAGGCTACCGAAGCCAGCGAATAGTAGCGGAAAAGCTCGCCTATTGTGTCGAGCAGGAACACGTCCTGGTCGCCCTCGAACCCTTCGCCGGCCGAATAGCGGCGGGGGCGGAATCCCGCTTCGGTGATAAGCTCCGCTGTCCGAGTGAATCTCTCCGGGTGCCGCGGAGCCAAGATCAGGCGCGGGGTAGCGTGCGCGCGACCGGCACCATCGGTGCCAAGCGCTTCCTGCAACTTGCGGAAGGCTGCCAAGACTGCCTGCTCCTCGCCTTCGTGTGTCGAACCGGCCACCAGGACCAACTGGTCTGGTGCAAGGTTCATCCGCTTCCTCAATTCATCCGCTTCACCGGAAGCGATCGGCTTGAGACCGTCGAATTTGAGATTGCCTGTCACCGCCAGGTTCAGCGACTGGCCGGCTATGGCGCGGTAGCGCTCGGCGTCGGTCGAAGACTGAGCCGCCACGGTGGAGAACTGCCGAATCACGGGCCCGAAAAAGGCCCGCAAGCGGTAGTAGGAACCGAATGAGCGGGACGATATCCTGCCGTTTACGACGATAATCGGGATCTTTCGCCCGGTGCATTCGCTGGTAAAGCCGGGCCAGATTTCGGTCTCGACGATGGCCACCAGGCTGGGGCGCACCGCATCCAGCCAGGCAGCCACCGCCCAGGGCAGGTCCAATGGAAAGTAGAAGACTTCACCTGCCCCGGCCAGGCGCTGCCGAGCGAGATCCTGTCCGGTCCGGGTTGTGGTCGACACGCAGACCGGGCAGTCCGGATACTCCTTCAGGAAGCGCTGGATGAGCGGCCATGCGGCGTTGAATTCGCCCACGGATACGGCGTGAAACCAGACCGGTTGTTGCCTCGTTCCCGGCCGCACCCGTATGTGATGTGGCACGATACCCAGCTTTTGCCCCAGTCCGCAGCGTCTCTTCGCCGACAGCAGGAGAAACGGCCCGACAAGGCAAAGGACCAGCACGACGAAACTGTAGTAGAGGAACACCTCGTGAGCTTCCTGCAGGCAGACCCTGTCTTAAGGAAAGAAGCAAGTCTACGATCTTTCTTGACGACTTGCCAGGCCGGGTTATTAGTGTAGCGCGCTTGTCATTGGTCCGCGTGTCAGCCTGAAGGCTCCGGCGTCCACAGGATGACAGTTTCGAGGCGGGTGAAACCTTACTGTCATTTTGAATCGCGCGCAAGCGGCAGGCGATTGACCTTGTCGCCGAGGAGATCGGCAGACATCTGCAAAAACACCGGCGGCTCGCCGACCTCGAGTTCGAGAAACTGTCCTTTGAATCCCGGATCGTAGGTGGCCTGGAGGATGGCCCCAGAGGCTGTGCCGGCCGGTACCCAGCCCGGAGCCTCGAATGATCTGGCGCTGTTGACGGACTGCCATGGTATGCACAACGGCGGGAAGATTCGCTTCAAGAGAG
>DATNRD010000546.1:0-7062 GCA_036703665.1 Candidatus Obscuribacterales bacterium | reverse complement strand
AGCGCCTGGCGGACCTTGAGAACGAAGCGGCGCGGATCGGGAACGTGCTCGATAACGTGGCTGGCGTAGACAAGGTCGAAGGCCTCCTCCGGCACCGCGACATCCTCGAAACGACCTGCCCACGCCTGGTGCCCGGCGGCTTTCGCCTTGGCGACCGCCTGGCTGCTCAGGTCCACCCCGCACGTTTCTACATGGTGGGCTCTGACGCGGCGGAAGCAGTTGAGCATATGCCCGTCGCCGCAACCTATCTCGAGCACCCGGATGTTTGCACCTTTAGGGAAGAAGTAGCTCAGGGCTGCCTGGAGCGCAAACATAATCCCGTTATAACGCAGGGCATAATATAGATTTCGCCTCTGTCCCGCGTCGTAGCCGTCCTCTACGTGATACGCGTAGTAGTTGGGCGGATAGATCGTGCCCAGCTCGCTGAGATCCGGTCGCGGGTTAAGATAGACGAGCTCGCAGTCGAGGCATTTCACGACGTTGAACACGTCGTCCGTGGTGTTGTCGTACTCGTGCTCCACGCCGGTGGTAACCAGCTCGTACCTGGTCGAGCCGCAGTGATTGCAGCAGGTTTCGACCTTCTTGATGTTCGATTTCATTGGGCAATGCCACTGAGAGGGCCTGAAGAATCAATGCTGACTGGACAACGTAACTTCGTACGGGCGAGGTTCATCCTCGGCCGCGTGCCGGGCTGAGCGCCACACTAGCTCGCCTTCGCCTCATGAAGAACCTGCTCCGTCATCGGCGCCATCACCACCCAGACATGCTTCTGCGCGTACTGATGGAAGTGAATGAAATTGGCCAGGTAGCGAACGGTCCATCTCCAGGCGTATGGATTGATGCTGAGCGTCCCCTTCATCATGTCGAAGAAAAACTGCCGCCGCTGGCTCTCCAGAGTGCACAGATAGTACGCGCAGATGCGCAGCAGGTTCAGGTAATGCTTCCACTTCCGCGGCGGCCTGTCGTCTGGGAAAGTGTGCCCCTTCATGTAACGCAGGCCGGTCAGATATCGATCCCGGTAGGCGTCATAGGAGTACACGCGGCGAATGAGATCCGTATAGCCGTTGACCAGCTCCTGATAGGTCAAATTGAGGGGCGATATGTTGGTGGCCAGGCCCCGGCGATACTCCAGCAGCCGGCCACTTGCCTTCATGCGCTCCCACAGCGGAGTCTTCGGCATGGCCTCGAGCAGGCTCATCTGGGCAAACACCACACCGGTACGCTGCAGGAACTCGAACTGCTCGTCGAAGATGTCCTTGTCGTCGTGGTCGAAGCCGACGATCATCCCGCCCGACACCCAGAGCCCGTAAGACTGGATCGTGTGAATCGCCTCGTCCAGGTCGCTGGTGTGCACATTCTGGACCTTCATCGTCTCGGACAGGCTAGACTTTCGCGGGCTCTCTATGCCGATGAAGATACCGGCGAAGTTGGCATCGCGCAGCAGCTCCATGAGCTCCCTGTCCTTGGCCGTGTCGATGCTCGCCTGCGTGTAGAAATATATCGGATGGGCGCGCTTGCTGTTGAATGCAACCAGGGCGCGCAACAATTCCTTGGCGTAGGGTCTGTTGCCGACGAAGTTATCGTCCGAGAAAAAGATTAGCTCGGTGCCCGCGTCCGCCCAGAGCTCTACCTCGCGCAGAACCGTCTCAATGGGCTTGGTACGAACTTTGCGTCCGTACATGACGATTATGTCGCAGAACTCGCACGTAAACGGGCATCCCCGCGTGGTTTGAATCATGCCCGCACCGTAATGCTCTGCCTTGACGAGATCTATGCGCGGGACCGGTGCGTGCATCAGGTCCACCTTCTCCACCTGCGCATAGTAATTGTTGTACGTGCCGCTCTCGTAATCCCTGAGGAATTGAGGCCAGGTCAGCTCTCCCTCCCCTTCAAACAGGACATCGCAATGGTCTCTTACCGTCTCGGGCGCAAGGTTGGCCACCGGGCCGCCCACACAAACAACCTTGCCCATGCTGCGGAAAAAGTCGGCCAGCTCGACGAGGCGGTCGACATGATAGTCAGACAGCAACATTCCGCTGATGCCGACGATGTCCGCGTCGGTATGATAATCGACCTTCTCGACATTCTCGTCTCTTATCTCTACTTCGTAATCAGGTGAGATGGCGCCGGCCAGCGTCATCAATCCCAGCGGCGGGTTGGGGTAACGAAAACCGCAGTAGGGCGCTGAATACTCCATGCCCCAGAAGGACTGCGGCATCCTCGGCATGATAAACAAGACTTTGGGCTTGCGCTTACCCCACTGCTGCACCTCGCCCGGTGCGCGCTCGGTGTCGCGGCTCTTTTGTCCCCTTAAGATCTGCCGCCAGTACTCGGCCAGAAAGCTGGTGTAGCTCGGGCGCAGCAGATAACGATTGCGGTACCGGGGATCCGCTTGTAGCAGCTTGTGCAAGCGAGGCAGATAGTAATGCGGCACGGACGGGAAGAAGTGGTGCTCGGCATGGAAGTGAAAATCCAGACCGGTGAAGAACATCTGATCGACCAGATTCGGTCTGGGCACGCTGATGAGCCGGCCCTCGGACTTCTCCTCGTCGTCGCTGGCCAGCCTGGCGTGGTCGATGAAGCCGCGGATATAGCCCAGCAAGGTACCGAGAGTGAAAATCGGCAGAAGCCAGAGCGCGAAGTACATCCACCACTTGCCCGTACCGAGCCAGAAGAGGGCGAAGATAACCGCTTGCACGGGAACGAGGTTAAACACTTCGGGATAGCGGCGCCTGGGCAGCAAGACCACGTTGGCCTCCGCGCCGTCGTTGCTGTCGGTCCCTCCCCGCCCGCGCAGAAATCCGTTGACCACGATGCTGGTCCACAGCTGCCCGCCCAGGAGCAACCGGACGAGGTACCACAAGAAAGCTCCGGGGGTGGACTTGTCCTCCTCGATATGAAAGTGCCTGTCCGGGTCGACGGAGGTGTTCAGGTACTTGTGGTGCGCCATATGGACGGCCCGCGAGGCTCCGTAAATGGAGCCGAGCGGGTAGGCGCACAGCCAGGCTCCTACCCAGTCGTTCCAGCGCTTGTTGCGAAGTAGCGCCGAATGCTGGGACTCATGCGACAGATGGATAAGAACGCCCATCCCGGAGGTAACGACGAAAAACGCCAGGATAAAGGTAAGCGGGCCCGGCAACCAGACAGCCAGAGCCACGAAAAGGACAATTCGCAGATACCCGCCCACGATGAGCTCCAGGAAAGCCCTGTAGTCCTGCGGCTTGGCTCTCTTGACGAATTCGGCGACCGGATCGAGCGCCGCTGAACTGGAAATAGATTGCATGGACCTGTTTGGACCCTGGTAGTAAGCGACAGGGAGGGCAGGGCACCGGGACAGCCTGTCCTAAATATACCCGGTTATTAATACGATTAAAGGCTTTTGTCAAGGGATGGAGGCGGCCCCCTGGGGACGACGGCATATTGCCCGCTGCGAAGCCGGCGGGACGCCGCTCCCAGGCGGGCTGACCCCGCCCCAGCGGCGTTGCGAACATGGCGCCGTCAGCGAATCCTGGAGCAATGGCGCATGGCAATGCGCCAGCCGGCCGGTGCATACGCATCTCCGCCCCTACTGGGGCAGCTTCAGACGGGTAACAGTGTAAGAGCGCCCCCTCCACCTGACCTGGGCACCGGTCACGACCAGGTACGCAGAGTAGAGGTAGGCGGCGCAGACTATGACCGCCCCCAGCGGCAGCGCCGGAAAGCACCACCAGCTAAGGCCCTCGTAGTGCGGCGCAACGCGCAGAAACCAGGCCAGGACAAGCCCCAGCTGCAAGGCCGCCAGCCCTGCCAGGCTGCTCAAGTGAGGAAGGGACGCACCGCTCACAAACATGACCAAGACCGCTGCCGCCTCGACAAACGGCACGATCAGAACAGATGTGATGAAGAACAGCATAAGGATTAGCTTCCACCAGCGATACTCGGCCAGCGAAAAGAGCATCTTCGTCCACCCGAACCAGACCGATTGGAAGTCGGTGTACATCCTCACCTTGAACAGGTCGCGCCCGTCGGCCATGAGCACGTGCAATCCTGCGTTCTTGACCATTTTTGCCAGCGCATGATCTTCGATGATCCACTCGCGAACACTCTGGTGACCCCCAACCATGACATATGCCCGGCGGTCGATGAGGATGGAGTGCCCTATGGAATAGGCCGTGTTGCTGGACAGATCGTTGACCAGGTGAAAGGGGTCGCTCCAGAAGAACGAGCTCCACAAAACAGGCATCAGCAAACGCTCACCAAAGCTGCCCAGCTCGTGCAGCGGCCAGAATGAAAGCATATGCGCCCGGGCGGCCAGCGCGCAGGTTACCGCCGTCCGGAGGCAGGCCGGCTGGTGCCTGGTGTCGGCATCGGCAAAAAAGAACCAGTCTCCTCTTGCGAGATCGGCAGCCATTTTCAAGGCGCTGCACTTGCCCGTCCACCCGGGCGGCGGCGGCTCCGTCTTGTTAATGTATCTGATCCTGCTGTCCTGCCCGGCAAGCCGCTGGACAATCTCGCCTGTGGCATCCGAGGAGCGGTCATCGACCACGATTATCTCGAAGTGGGGGTAATCCTGACCCTGGAATGACCTTACGCACTCAGCAATATTGGCCTCCTCGTTGCGCGCCGGAATGATGACCGAGACAAACGGCAGGCTCGCATCGACCAGCTTGTAACGCTGCGGGCGCACCATAAGCGCGCAAAAGGCAAACGTCAGCCCGACCAGGAGCAGCACAATGAAGGAAGTGACTAAAAACAAGATGAGCATCCTTCCAGAAAAGCTGCGCCCCCTCCTCTCGGGGTCTCCTTATCGATTCTTGCCCATCAGCCGTGGTACGGGCGAGGTTTGTCCCCACCCATACCACCCCATTCCGTACAGCATAATCCACTCCGTGCATGCTCAGTGAAGTGCGCCGGCGAATCCCCTGCGAGCGCGGGCGTCCCGCCCGCCGCGCGCGCTAGCGCGCCCAGTAGATACGATGCGCGAAGCGCATCGGCTGTGGTGATCGTGGATGTCGAGGGGCTGTCACTGAATGTGTTCTCCAGTCCTCAAGATTTGTAACACCCTGAGGTCCTGATGGCTAGCCGGGACATAAGCCATGGCACCGCCGGTGGATAATCGGCGAACGTGCCGGACTCACCGGCGACGGGATAGTCGAGTCCGCAGAAGGCACCGGTCGTGGTGTCACAAGGACGAGCTGTTATGAAGATCCTCTATCTGTTCAGGCACGCGAAATCGAGCTGGGATGACCCGGCCCTCGACGACTTCGAGCGCCCCTTGAACAAGCGGGGGGAAAAGAACGCGCCGCTTATGGGAGAAGTTATGAGGCAGCGGGGCGTGGACCCCGATACGGTATTGTGCTCGCCGGCGCGCAGGACGAAACAGACTGCCAAGCTGGCGCTCAAGGCAGCGGCTTTGAAGACCGAGCCGGTGTACGACGAGCGGCTTTACCTGGCAAGCACGCCCGTACTGCTGTCAGTCATCGGAGAACTGGACGACGATGTCTCCAGCGCTCTGCTGGTCGGTCACAATCCAGGGCTCTCCGATCTGCTGGAATTCCTCAGTGGCACCATGGATCAGTTTCCCACGGCGGCGCTGGCGCGTGTCGCGCTGGACATTCAGAGATGGAAGGACATCAAACGGCGGTGCGGCCGGTTGGAGTGGATCGTGCGTCCGAAGGAGCTTGCTTAGCGGGCAGCCGAGAAGCGCACCGGCACGCCCGCCTGCAATTCCGCAATGGCTTAAGCGCCAGTCTCTTTGCTCGCCTTGCGCTGCCTCTTCTCTTCGACCTTATCCCTGAAGCGCTTCAGAGCCTTGGCCGCCAAGATTACAACGACTGCAGTTGCTACGCAGTAGGCGATGTCTGTTGGGCTGAAGTTCCAATCCATTTGAACAGTACCTCCTTACCCGGCGGTTGGCTCGCCGGGGAGTAACATGCGCTTGCTGGACACCACCGATGGTGCCCGATCAATGCGCTGAATTAGTGCACGAGACCGACAGGCAGCCAAGCAGCCTGAACCGGAGTGAGAGTCCTTTTAGTAAGAGCAGTTGGATGCTTTCGACTCGAGGAAACCAGGAAGAATCGCTATCCGGCTGCTATATCCATCATTAGCACAAGGATGTGTCGGCGCGGATAATATTGCTTATAGAATTGGTTTGTTTTCGTATTAATTGTCCGTAATGGTAAGGTTTCGGTCAAGACAGGTCACCGGCCCCGAAACTGTCCGTCTGTGGTCCTTTGCTACCCCTTCCATGAGGGCGCCGAGGATCTCGTGTCGGCACAAGGAGATGGTTCCTTCGGTCGCGCAGCCTGCCCTGAGCGGATGCTGTGAATGCGAAGCCAGGCTGCTGGAGCATGCGAAGGGCTCCCTCAGGACCGCTTTCGCTCCGCTCAAGTCCATCGTAAGAGGATGACAGTTTCCGGGTTCCATCACCTGTCTTGACGGAAACCTTACGACTGAATCCCAGCAGTGTTTCTTCTTTTGTTTACCCAGCAACTCTGGTGTCGAGCCGCAGATTCCACGTCCAGTGGCGTTCACCTAACCTGGGGGTGCGGGCATCCTGCCCGCTTTCGAGAGGGCGTACAGCCAGGCAACAGCGCCAGAGCGCAGGAGGCGAGCTTCCGAGCCTCCGGAGCAATTGCTTTATGCTAAGTGGCGAAGCGACGAAGCCAGCCGGCGAAGCCGGCGGTGGCCGCCGAGCGTCTGGTCGCGCCGAGGAGCTGCTGGAGGCAGCGACAGAGCGCTTACGACAAAACGCCTGCCGTCCCAGGGTTACCATCGAAGTAACGTTTCGGCCAAGACAGGTCACCAGCCTCGAAACTGTCATCCTCTTACGCGCAGCCGCCAGTGTCATCCTCTTACGCAGCGGCGAAGGATCTCATGGGTACATGGCCGCCCCAAAGCGAGATTCTTCGTCGCTGCGCTCCTCAGAATGACAAGTCGTTCTGGGCTGCCATGGCTTCTTGCGAAAGTCACCGCACTCCTTAGAATGACAATTCACTTGGCTTGACTGGTGTCATCCTCTTACGCAGCCGCCAGTGTCATCCTCTTACGTGCAGCCGCCAGTGTCATCCTCTTACGAGC
>DATNRD010000545.1:0-5392 GCA_036703665.1 Candidatus Obscuribacterales bacterium | reverse complement strand
CGGGTCGAGTCGGGGATCGAAAATCTGGTCGTGCTCAAGACGACCGCCTCTGAGTTCTGGGGCTTCGTTCGCGACGAGTACACGACCTTACCGGAGGTGAGAGATCGCATATTTGCTACCAGCGTCTCTGCCCGCTGGACTTACGGGGGCGATTCGGCAGACTACAACTCGTGCTACCAGCGAGCGCGGGACAGCATCCTCGATGTATTCGCCGCGCACCACAGTCTGGCTGTCCAGCAAACCGAATACGAAATGGGCCAGGCCATATTGAAAGCGTGCCCCGAGATAGACGAGGTGACGCTGTCCATGCCTAACCAGCACCGCATCCCGTTCAACCTGCAACCCTTCGGCCTGGAGAATCGCAACGAGATATTCGTTCCGACGGACGAGCCCTATGGGTTGATCTCCGCCACGTTGAAACGCGCTTAAGGCTGGCCTCGGCCCGGCTTTGCCTTTAGCCAGTGCCGTATACTTAATGGACGGTTTCGGCGCACAATTTCGCGGGAAGAGGCCTGCCCGCCCGTCACAGGCAGAAGGAGCGCTTGGTCAACACAGAGATGACAGCGGCAGTGGACATCGAAGGCGTCTATACGCTGGAGTTCGCCTCCAACCTGGGCTTCCGGGGCAGCGGGCTGGTGACTCTCCAGGATGGGCATTTCCGGGGCAACAATGCTTCTTTCGAGTGGACAGGGTCATATGAGCTGAATGGCAGCATTTTGCACGCAGAAATCAAGGTTCAGCAATTCTCGGGCGGTGTGTCCATCTTCGGCGTTCTCTCGGAATTCAATCTGGTTGTCTCCGGCCAATTCGAGCCTCACAAGATGACGCTCACCGGTTATCGGACGGAAGAGCCGTCTGATAAAGTCGTGGTTCTGATGGCGCGAAAGTCGCGCCTGTGAAACTTCCAAGCTGTGGCAGCGTCGGCGCTCGCCTGGTTTCGGCTAAATTCCAGGCATGCCGGAGTCATTCACTCGTGGGTTGTCTGTTGCCTGGGTGTAAATTGAATAAGTAGCGGTTGCAAGGAAGGAATGAGCCAGATGCAAGGCTCCAGCAAAGAATCGGGTGAAGCCATATCGAAGCGCCATCGCCTGGCGGAGCGGTCTTCGATGCCCGAGGTCAAGGACCTGCTTGTGTTGCTTGCCGAGGCTGAGAAGCTGCGAGGCCGCATGATTGAGGTTCCCTGGCGTGAAGCGGATGACCGTGAGGTGTTTGTCCTGACGGTCGAATTCGAGCAGCGGGCGACGCTGCCGATCTGGTCGCTGTACCAGGGTGACGCCGGCGAATCAAGGCTGGTCTGGAGCTGCCGGGAAACGGACATGTACCTGCTTTATGATCTGCTCTGCATGTTTATGACGCAGCTTAAGCCGATGCCGGCTCAGCCGGCTGCCCGGGCAGTCGAAGCCGAGCCCGAGGCCTTGCCCGAACCCGGTTACTTCGAGCAGATTACACCTGTAGACTTCGAGCTCCTCAAGGAACAGCCCAATGTCCTGCTGGGTCACCTGCTGGTGGAGGCGGGAATAATCCCGGAGCCGCTTCTGGATTCGGCTCTCAAGCTGCAGGAAATGGTTCGCAATGAGCAGCTGACTCCGGAACAGGCTATTGATGCCATGCGGCGTGCTCACGGGCGAACCGAGGCGCAGGCGCCACCCCGACCACAGGCAGAATCGAAGGCACAGGCAAAACCACAAGCGAGCGCGCAGCCGACTCCCCAAGCGACGACGGCGCCGCGCCAGGCTGTCCTATCCGGGGAGCCTGTAAGGAGCGGCTATTCCGAGGCGTTTCAGGTCTGCGAGTTCCTGAAACAAGCGGGAATACTCAGCGCCGATGACGTGGAGGCGGCTTCCAAACTCAAGAAGAGGCCCGGTGGAGAGCTCGAGCTGTTGCTTTCGGCCGGCAAGATCGACAAGCTCACGCACGAGGCCGGCATCACATGCTGGCGAATGATTCAGGACAATCTTCTCAGAGCCGAGCAGGGGATCATAGCGCTGCATTATTGCCAGCGGATGCGCGTCAGCCTGCAAGAGGCCCTGACGGAGCTCGGCTGGGTCTACCCGTATTAGTCCGCCACCGTATACGGTTCCAGGCCAGGAGCCCCAGGGTGACTCTGTCTGTGTCCGGCCTCAGTCTGCCGGTGTCAGCCCGTAGCCTGACAGGCGTCCTGTCGTCGTAAGGATAGTCTGGCGCAGTCCGTCGGCATGGGCGCCGCCCAGCTCCAGTTCTTTGTAGATGCTGAGCAACTGGAGGGTGGTCATGACGCAAACGTTCTTGCGTCTGGCAAACTCTTGCACCTCCTCGCTGAAATCGGCTTCTTCTCCTTGGGGTATGCCTTCGTGTCCGAAGGCGTTGACGATCAGCACGCCCGCCGGCTCAGACCGATGCTGGCACCAGTGCGCCACCTGGGCCATGGCGAGCTTGCCAAGGTGCTCGTAAATGTCGTTGGGGCTGGTCCAGACGACACGTCCGATGGCGTCCACCTTGCCGGAAGACTCGAGCATAATCTCCTCCTTGTCGGCAGGTGAGCGCCGGATGCTCCAACCCAGGATCTCCAGGACGCGCGAGCAGGCGCTGATCAGCTCTTCGTCGCGCCCGACCAGCAGAGATTTCCTAAGCCCCTTGGTCAGGGTGATGCGGCTTTCGATCTCGCGAATCTTCTTCTGTGCCGAGATGACGACTTCGTTGAGGTCCGACAGCTCTGACTCCAGGTGACCCAGCTCCTCAGGCAGATAGCGGTTGCACCAGGCAGGCTCGGGAGCAAGCGGCGCCTCGGCTTTCGTTTCGGTGGCCGGCTCCTCGATGCCGGCAGCGGGTTCGGCAGCCGGTGGCGTGATGCTCTCGTCGGCAGCAGCCGCAGGCGTGGGGGCTGTCTCGGGTTCGCGCGCCGCTTCCGGCTCTTCAGGCGGTTTGACCGGTGCTTCTGCCGGAGACGGTGCTTCCGGTTCCTCGGCCGGTTCAGCAGGTGTCTTCTCCGGAGCCGCGGCTTGCGGCTCTTCGACCGGTTGGGCGGGTGCTTCTGCCGTTGTCAACGCCTCGGGCTCCTCGGCAGGCTTTGCCGGCGCTTCCCCCAGGGTAATGGCTTCGGTTTCGGACGACGGCTTTGTGGGCGCGGCTTCGCTGGCCGCGGACCGGGGCTCTGCCGCCGGGGCAGGAACCTGCTCGCGCTCGGGCGGCGCCGGCGCTCCTTCTGGGACGGCTTCGGCGCCGGCGGGCGGCGGCGAGGCTCCCAGGGCAATCACCTCCGAACTCTCCTGGGCGGGAGCCGGTGGCATGGCAATCGCCCGTTCCGACCCGCCGCCGGCAGACTCCGCACCGGTTGAAACGCGGCCCGCACTGGCTGCTGCTTTGGCGGCAGCGGCCGGCGCTTGAGCAGCAGCGGAGGCGTCGGATAGCTTTTGCGCCTGGATGGAGCCGGGAAAGGGAGTGGAGTTTTCCAGCTCGCTTATCAAGCTGGCAATCTTTTTGGGTATGGCTACTGTTCTGTTTTCCGGGTTTTCGTAGCCGAGGATTTTCTCCTCCAGCTTGCCCCGGAGATCCGTCGGCATTGCCATATCCAGCGTCATGTTGAGGTTGCCGGCTTTTTCCAGGAGCGAGGCGTCGGCGGGAACTGCTTCGCCTTCCGGCATGAAGGATTTGTAACCGTCTTCGCCGGCCGGTATCTCGAGCAAGAACTTGAAGCGCAGGCGTCCCACGCGCAGGCGATCACCGTCGGCCAGAGCGGTGCGCTTGATGACCGGCTTGCCGTTCAAGAAAGTGCCGTTGGTGCTCCCGCGGTCGCTTACATAGAAGGCCCCGTCCTCGTACGCGATTTCAGCATGATAGCGGGAGACGCTGTCATCCCCGTTAACGACAACGTCGTTGGCGGGGTCGCGTCCGAGCCGGCAGACGGGAAAGGCTACCGCGAATTTACGGCGTGTGGACGCCTCCTCGAGGCTGGCTGGCGAGTCCTTGCCGGCAACACCGCTGGTCCGCACATAAATTGCCTGCCCCTCGGTGAACACGCTGAGGTCCAAACCGGTGACAGTCTGGCACGTCGGACAGTCCTGTCCCTCGAAGGCGTTGCCGCACACATTGCATCTTGGCACGAGTGTCCCCTCTCTATTCCGCTAACGGGCGCTGAAGGATGGTTTCCCTTGAGATTCCTCTAGATAAGGAATCTTGCCTTCAACGTTCCACAAAAAACCAGTGTTTTAACCTGAGCGCGGTTAATCTTTATGCCCAGCCTGCTCCGGCTTGGTCGCGCCGGCGGCATCGCCTTTTTCCGAGCCGGAAAACTCCAGGGCAGCCGAGTTTATGCAGTAGCGCAGATGCGTAGGGGCGGGTCCGTCTTCGAACACATGCCCGAGATGGGCGTCACAGCGCCGGCAGTGAACTTCCGTTCTGACCATGCCCCAGGTGTTATCGGTCTCTGTTTCCACGTTGGACGGATCTATGGGAGCCCAGAAGCTCGGCCAGCCCGTCCCGGAATCGAATTTGTTCTCCGAGGAGAAGAGCTCGGTGCCGCAGCAAACGCACTTGTAGATTCCGTCTCCTTTCCAGTTGTAGTACTTGCCGCTGAAGGCGCGCTCAGTTCCCTTCTTTCTGGTTATCTCATACTGCTCCGCTGTCAGGCTTGCTCGCCACTCTTCGTCGGATTTGCGAATTTTCTCGCCCATGGCCTGCTTTTCTCCTTCCAACTGTCTCGTATCTTTCCGGTCGTGTGCTCCTCTTTCCTGGCGCTGCCGGCCTGCCTGCCCGGCGCCAGAGCAGGCGCTTGCAATTGTCAGGCAGACAAGAAATGCGATCCAGTCCGCGCTTTTCATGCCTGTCTCCCTCCGCCGAAACGGGCGGCGATCAGATGCCGCTGAACCTTGTTGGTGGCCGTGCGCGGCAGCGAGTCGGTTATGTGAATCACCTTCGGTACCTTGAAGGCCGCCAGACGTGCGCTCAAGAAGTCTCGCAACTCTTTTGCGTCGGCTGCGTTTTTCAAGATCACCGCGGCGTGAATCTCTTCGCCGTATTTCTCGTCAGGCACGCCGAAGCAGACGGCGTCGGCCACTGCGGGATGCCCCAGCAGTACCGCGTCAACCTCAGCCGGCGAGATGTTCTCGCCGCCCCGAATGATGAGATCTTTGATGCGCCCGTCGACAGTCAGGTATCCTTCTTCGTCGAGGTAGCCGATGTCGCCTGTTCTGAACCAGCCGTCCCTGAATGCTGCCAGATTAGCGGTGGCGTTGTTGTGGTATCCGTGCATAACGCTCGCTCCTCTGACCACTATTTCGCCGGCGGTGCACGGTGGCAGCAAGCCACCCTGCCAGTCCATGATCGCCACTTCGATGCCGGCGCCGACCCCGACCGTTCCCGGCTTTCGCCTGGCGGGCGGTAGCGGGTTGCATGTCACTTGATTGGCTGCTTCGGT
>DATNRD010000544.1:0-8145 GCA_036703665.1 Candidatus Obscuribacterales bacterium | reverse complement strand
CCCGCCTCGCCACCGCCCCCGGTACCGCCTTCACTGCCTCCACCCTGGCCGCCACCCTCTCGGGATCCTTCGGAGCCCTCGCCTCGCTCGGAGCCGCCGCCTTGATCACCGCCTCCGCCAGCCGGCGCGCCCTGCGCCTGTCCGGCTTGCGCCGGAGTCCCGGGCGCCTGTCCCTGCGATGCCGGTGCTCCAGGCGCCTGTGCGCCTGGTGCCTGCGCACCGGGCGCCGCCGCTCCGCCGCCGGGAACGCCACCACCGCCACCACCAGCACCGCCCGTACCTGCCTTTTCAAGCACATTGGAAACTATGGGACCGGGATGGAAATTGAAAGGCTGGAACGGAATATAGAGCAGAAGAGCCATGAAGCAGTTAAAGACCATCATCTCCGACGGCGACCCAGGATTGGGATGCAGGTAGATTATCCGCTGCGTCATAACCGCCAGGATCACGCACCACCAGAAACGCCAGAGAGCAAGCACCACCACGGCATCGAGCCAGTTGCTGAAAACCTTCTTGAACAGCGACCCGACGCCCGAGGGCCAGGCGTAAAAGGCTGCCGCGATCGGTCCCAGGAGAAAGAGGTAACACATAAAGACGACCTGATAGCCTGCCAGTATGGTCAAAGCGTCGCCCATAAAGTGCGCCGCCGTATTGAATCCCACTTGCATGGTGCTGCTCAACCAGAGCTGATCCTCTTTGGTAACCTGGGTTTCCAACTGGCCCGCCGCCTTGCCCTCGGCCGGCACCACGTCTTCACCCGTTTGCTGCTGGTTTGGTTGGCCGAACAGGAAGTTCAATACTGCGTCGAACACGGGGTTGCCCGTGTTGAATCCGCCCCCGCCTCCGCCCGACACGCCTACGCTCACACCGCCGCTGCCCACGCCCACGCTGACACCAACGCCGCCGCCACCACTGGCGCCACCGGAGCCTCCCATCAGGATGCTCTCTGGACCGGGAGGTAATGGCGATCCTTTCTCGCGCAACTCTCTGTAATCCGGTCGCCGCCCGCCGCCCTGCAGCCCTGACATCACGGCCTGGTCGCTGAAGTTGTTACCCTGCCCCTGCTGCTGCTGTTGCTGCTGCTGTTGCTGTTGCTGCTGCCCGCCTTCGCTGGCTTTTCTTCCCTGGTTGGGCGGCAGGATGGCATTGTTGACGTTGCCCACGGGAGGGTTGAACGTCTGCTCCGAAGCCCATTGCATAAGCGTGTCTTCCTGGATCCATTTTTTGGCCGGATCTCGCACTTCCCACGCCAGAGCATTGCCCACATCAATCGAATAGCTGACGATCAGTTGTGTAGAAGGGATCAGGAATATAGCTATCAAGGCGCGCATGATGCCGGTGAAAGGATTGATGGAGTCCTCGCCGCCACCGAAAAACGTGCGAGAGATGAGCCCTTTCGTCTGGGTGAGGATGGCCCCTGGCAGCAGCAGCAGAATGGCCATGGGCACAAACACCGTCTTGTACATCTGCTGGACGACGTAGACTGCTTGAGCGAACGACTCATTTCCGCCGCCTCCCCGGCCTGAGGTGGGCACCGCCGACCGCTCGTTGGCTACATTGATCAAAGTGTCAGTCACAACCGCAAAAGATGTCCGGAAACTCGTCTCCGCGGCAGCGCCTGAACTGTTGGCCTGCGACGCTGACTTCATGTGTTCCATTGCCGTCTCTTTCCACATCCAGCGCTCGGGATCGAAGAACAGCTCGAGCAGGCGCTGCCGGTTTTCACGGTCGACTATCTGAAGCATAGAATCGGAGACAGGCAGCCCCTTCGTCTTAACCCACCCTTTCGACACTGCCGTATCGCGCTGACTGGCTGTCTGCCCGCTTACCTGCTGCTGAGTCTGCTCGTAGTGCAAGTGCTTCTCGCCAAGGCTGCCCTTATCGGAGAAAAAGTCGCACTTGACCTTGACTTGCGCGTAGGCGGGATCGGAAACCTGCAGCGACCCACCGGATGGAGATTCGCCGTTTGTTATCGGCTGGTCGGCATCATTGCTGAACCTGGCAAACGGATAGCGCTTGAAGTAATTGTTCCGTATGTCACCGAGCCGAACATTGTTGACGTCCTGCACATTGACCGGGGCAGCCGCGCCGGCGCCTGTGCCGGTGCCAGACCCTGAGCCCGTGCCTGTCTTGCTGCCCTGAGCAAGCGCGCCGGGGGAGGTCAACACGATGAGACACAGCACCGCAAACGACACTACATTCAGCGTCATTCGCAGTTCAAGTTTGTGCTCGTTGTTGCCTCTGTTCAGCATGTCAATTACATAATCCTTCTGTTACTCATTAGCCTCCGGGATTCTCCGGCGGCGGGGGAGTGACATCAGGCGGGCTCTCCGACAAAGACGGGCGTTCCGCCTCAGGCGGTGGCGGGCTAAGCGGTGTCTGCGGTTCTCTGGCTCCCGGTCGGGACCTGTCCTCGGAGGGCGAAATGCCTGGCTGCAAGGAAGAAGCAGCTCGAGTACCGCGCCCGGAGCCAGAACCGCCACCAGGGGCCAATGACGCGGCACTGACACCGCCGGCGCCACCACCTCGACCGCCGCCAGAGCCGCCGGAGCCGGACACGGCACGCACCGAGGGCGCCGCCAGCCCTGCTCCTGGTGCGCCGGTACCGCCTGCATAAGTGGAGCCGTCTTTCAGGTACGGAGGCGAGGGAGCGGCGCTCTGCAATGCCTGCATGCCGGAGCTGGCCAGATTAGGATTAGAGGTGTTCAACAAAACCGCCGGGCCCTCTACCGACGGCGTAAGCGGCACAGTCGGAGGGCTTCCCGGTGAAATTGCACCGACATTGACATTGGGGAAGCTGCTGGACACCGCGCTGAGAGCCGGATTTGCGGCCCGGGCAGACGGTCCTGCCGGAGCACCGCCGCTTCCGCCAGGTGGAGGCGAGGATACTACGCTTTGCCCCCGCACGGAAGTGACGCCCGCCGGAGGAGGCGAACCAGCTGGCGGACCGCCGCCCGCGCCCGGTCTTGCTCCCTGAGCGCCTGGGGCACCAGCCGGTGGCGGCTGGAAGGTAAGCGGCGCCGCTCTGCCGTCCCCGCCGCCCCGCGGCCCGGATGGAACTCCGCCTCCCCTGGAGCCGCTCGAAATGGCAGCCATATCGCTTCCGGCCCCGGGAGCGCGACGCGTGCCGCCGGCGCTTGTACCACCGCTGCTGCTCGCGCCTGTGACATCGGCAGGGGCACCATGGGCACCACCACCACCACCGCCGCCACCGCCGCCACCGCCTCCCGCTTTGGCAAGCACCTGCGTGACCATTGGTCCGGGGTTGAAATCGAAGGGCTGGAATGGGATGTACAGAAGGAGCGCCAGGAAGCAGTTGTACACCATCATCTCGGAAGGCGAACCCGGGTTGGGGTGGAGATAAAGGATGCGCTGGGTCATGACAGCCAGGATCACGCACCACCAGAAGCGCCACAAAGACAGCACAACCACGGCGTTCAGCCAGTTGCTGAACACCTTCTTGAACAGGTGCTGGCCGATTCCCGAAGGCCACGCAAAAAAGCTGGCGGCAATCGGTCCCATGAGGAAGAGGTAGCACATGAACACGAGCTGATACCCGGTAAGTATATTGAGCGCCGCCCCCATGAACATGGAGGCACCGTTGAAGCCCACCTGCATGACCCCACTCAACCAGAGCTGATCCTCCTGAATCACCTGTCCCTCCAGCTGCGCGGCTGCCTTGCCCTCGCCACCCTGCTGGGCGTCATCAACGGCTTGCTGGAACTGCTGCCCGAAAAGAAAATTCAAAAAGGCGTTGAATGCGTCGACGGCCGGATTACCCGTGGACGGAGCACCGAATAGAGATCCGATGTTTATGAAAAAGCCGGACCCGCCGGAGCCCCCCAGGGAGAAGCCGAAGGAAAAGGCTCCGTCAGAAGCGCTTTGCTGAGAACCACCAGATGAACCCGGGCCCGCGCCTGTGCCCGTACCGGGTCCGGCGCCGCCGCTGGTGCCGGTCTGCGTCGGTGCCCCGGCCTGCTGGCCTTGTTGATTGCCCTCACTGGCGGTGCGCCCCTGCCCGGGCGGCAGGATACCGTTGTTGACGTTGGCGGGGTTGGGATTAAAAGTCTGCTCCTTCGCCCACTTGCTGAGAACGTCATCCCTGATCCAGCCGTACTCCGGTTTGGCTACCTCGTAGGCAAGCGTGTTTCCTATGTCGATGCAATAGCTGACGATAAGCTGCGTGGCAGGAATGAGGAATATGGCAATAAGCGCGCGAAGTATTCCGGTGAATGGATTTATGGAATCCTCGTCCGCTCCCCCCATGATCGTCCGCGTAACCATGCCCTTGACCTGGGTAAGCAATGCTCCCGGTAAAAGCAACAGCAAGGCCATCGGCAGGAAAATCTCCCTGTACATGCGCTGGACAACCGCCACCGCCGCCTGGATTTTGGCGTCACCGCTGCCGCCTCCGCCGGAGGAACCAATGGTGGAACGTTCATTGGCTACGTTGATAAGCATGGTGCGAATCGTCCCGACCGCGCTGTTGAAGCTGGCTTCTGCCGCACCGCCGAGACTGTTGGCGGTGGAGGCCATCTGCATGTGGCCGACCGCTGTCTCCTTCCACATCCAGCGCTCCGGATCGAACATCAGCTCCAGCAACCGCTGCTTGTTCTCCCGGTCGATAATTTGATACATGGTATCGGACATCGGCAGGCCTTTGGTCGGAATAAGCCCCGTCTCCATCGCATCGTTGTCGCGTCTCGAAGGCGGGGTCACGCTCGCTTGCGAGCTATCCTGCGCCCAGTTGTAGTGTGGGGTGACGGGGCAGTGTTTGCCTGCTGTAGGACATAGATCCGGTACGCACTCCTCTCGGCAATAAAATGGCACGCCCACGCTAACGCTCACCTGAATTTCGGGGTTTGCCTTGAGGTCCGCTACGCTTCGACCTAATGCTGTTGTACTGTCTCCTTGTTTTGCTTGGTCGAGCAATACTCCAAACTTGCTGAAGAACTGCTCCACCTGAGTACCGTCCGGTAATTCGCACGGCTTGTTATCCATGGTTCCCAGCCCATCGAAGCACTTTCGCCGCACTTGCTTATATGCCTGGTATGTCTTGTTATTGCCCTGCGGGGCCTCCCTGCTGTTCGGGTCATCCTGGCCCGCTGAGGACCTGGCATACGGGAAGCGCTTGCGATAGTTGGTAACGATGTCGGCCGGCGAGACAGCATCAGGGTCGGATGGCTTCACCGTGGAAGTACCCGTGCCGGTTTGCGTGCCGCCACCGCCCTGGGCAAGGGCGGCTCCCGGCAGCGCTGCCGCCAGGATCACATAGGCGGAGAAAGCCGCCAGAAGGCTCAGCAGCCTGCCGGACGGTCGTGTGGGGGGATGAGTTTCGCCCTGCATGGGTTTACGGGTGATCCCGAGAGCATCGATGAGGTTTGGTCCTGCCCGCGCTTGCCTACCGGCATGCGCGTTCTAATCCAATCAGCACCTCAGGGCCTTTAGTAAGTGCGCCGACTGGGCCTTCTACTGGATAGTGCCGCCGATTTAGGGAGGCCCGTTTGCTGGTTCGGTACTATCGTACAGTTGCCGACAATCGGCCCTGTAACTCGAACCAACAAGCCGAAGGTTCTTTTGGCGGCCGCTGGTACCCTCCTTATCTGTTTGCGTGACTGCCGAAGGATGCCTGATCGATACAGAATTCTGAGCGGATTGAAGCCCCGATAAAGGGCCCGGGTCACCGGCTGGTGCTTGAAAATTTCATACCCCGATCGACGCTTGACAACGCGCCCAGTCCCAATCCTAGCACCGCGGCGACCAACTTTGGGAGATTTCCGGTCAGGCGCACTTCAGCTCGGTCCACATTCGGTCGTACAGGAAAGTCGCCGCACCCACGTCGCCTATTTCTTCACACTTGGACAGCAGCTCATCGTCGGGATACAGGTTCTTGTCCGCGCGCAGCTCTGGGCTGATGAGCGATCTTGCCTGCATGTTAGGGGTGGCGTAACCGACATAATCGGCAGTTCTGGCAGCTACCTCCGGCTCGAGCATGAAGTTGATCCACAGGTAAGCGTTGTCCACGTGCGGAGCCGATTCCGGAATGCACCAGGAGTCGACCCAAATGGAGGCGCCGCTGGCCGGGATTACATACCGCACTTGCGGATTGGCGCGGCCCGCCTGGTAAGCATCACCGCTGTACACCAGCGACACCAGGCTGTCGCCGCTGGCCAGCTGGATGATCACCTGGTCCGACGTATATGCCATGGTAAGCGGCTTTTGCGCAACGAGGTCGTTGACGGCGGTCCTCAGCAAGGGCTCTTCGGTGGTGTTGTATGAATACCCGCGCCGCTTGAGCGCCATGCCGAGCGTCTCCCTGGCGTCATCCAGAAGAGTCATCCTGCCGGCCAGACGCCTGTCCCAGAAGACGTCCCAATCGTCCGGCTCGGCGGCGGCGGCAAATGCCGCACGGTTGTAGCCTATGCCGGTGCTCCCCCACATAAAGGGAACCGAGTAGCGGCACCCCGGGTCGAAGGCGGGGTCCTGCAAGCGGGGCATGATGTGGTGAAAGCCTTTGATCCTCCCTTTGTCCAGCGCTTTTATCAAGCCGAGCTTCCTCAAGTAGCGCACGTTGTATCCGGTCGGAACAACGATGTCGTAGCGTGAGCCGCCCGCCTGCATTCTGGCAAGGAGCGCCTCGTTGGAAGCAAAGGTGTCGTAGGTAACCTCTATGCCGTAGCGCCTTTCGAACTCGGGCACGACGTCCGGGTGCAGGTAATCGGCCCAGTTGAATATGTTGAGCCGTCTCCCGCCGCCGCCATCGCCCGGTCGGGGAGCGCAGCCAGAAAGGGCCGCGGCAGCGCCGGCGGCTGCCTTGAGAAAATCCCGGCGCGAAACGGCAACATCGCTGCTCAAAGCGCCACCTCAACGGCCGGCTGCCCTTGCTCTTCGGGGGCGGCAGAAACAGGCAAGATGGAGGCACGGGAGGCAGGCAGCTCCAGGCAGACCCGCTCTCCTGCTGAAAACCTGCCCGCACCTGTCTCTGGCACTGATGCCCGTAAACTCAGGTGCGGGTTGACCTCGAGGTGATACTGCGTGCTGGCGCCTTGATAGCTCGCGTTTATGACAACGGCATCCAGACGATTGACCGGCTCGCCCCCCGCCGTTTCTCGCCGGCTCTGTCCGGTTTCCTGCGAGAGCACGGCCAGAGACTGCGTGCGTACCCAGGCAATGACCTGCGCGCCGGGCTCTGCCGCGGGTGCATCGGGACTGTCCGACACCCAGAGCGCCAGCCCGCCGGCGAGCTCGACCTTCAGGTACGCTCCTGCCTTTTCCAGGACAGAGGCGGACAAAAGGTTTGTCTGTCCCAGAAAGCCGGCAACAAAAGCGGTGTGCGGACGTTCAAAAACCTCCTCCGGAGTGCCCGCCTGCTCCAGACAGCCACGGTTGAAGACGGCGAGCCGGTCTGACAGCGCCAGAGCTTCTCCCTGATCGTGAGTAACCATGACGAAGGTCAGGCCCAGCCGCCTCTGCAACCCGGAGAGCTCCTCCTGCATCTCCTGGCGAATTTTCAAGTCGAGGGCCGAGAGCGGCTCGTCCAGGAGCAGCACTTGCGGATTGTTGACCAGTGCCCTGGCCAGTGCCACGCGCTGTTGCTGCCCGCCTGACAGCTGCCGGGGGAACTTCTCGGAATGGTGCGTCAGGCGCACGAGTTCGAGCGCTCCCCTGACCCGGGCAGGAATATCGCCCTTTGCGACCTGGCGGGATACCCGCAAGCCGAAGGCGACGTTGTCGAAGACGCTCAGGTGGGGAAACAACGCGTAGTTCTGGAAAACCAGGTTTACCGGGCGGCGATGCGGGGGTACCGAGGTCATTTCGCTGCCGCCTATGACCAGCCTGCCGGAACTGGGCTCCTCGAAGCCGGCAATCATGCGCAGGAGCGTGGTCTTGCCGCAACCGGAGGGGCCGAGCAGGCTGAAGAATTCGCCCGGCTTAACCTGCAGGCTGACTTCCCGGACGGCCACAGTGGCACCGAACTGCTTGCTTACTCGTATAGCTTCAATGGCAGGCTGGCTCAAACGTGCGATTTCCCCTTCATCTCCTTAATAAGGAAGGCAATTTGCAGGTTGAGCAACACCTCCTGCGAATCTATATCGACATTGAGTATTTCGGCAATCTGCTCGAGGCGGTAGCGCAGCGTGTGGC
>DATNRD010000543.1:0-3136 GCA_036703665.1 Candidatus Obscuribacterales bacterium | reverse complement strand
GAAGAATCTCGCATGTTGCGAACGAAGCTAACGAGCCCGAAGCACTCGTAATTGACCTTCCGCAAGCTGGCGAGATCCTTCGCTCGCTGCGCTCGCTCAGGATGACATGTACATACAGCTCACCGAACATGCTTCGCCGCTTCTGTTCGGTCGATGTTGCTTCACCGCTTCTGTTCGGTCGATCTTGCTCCGCCGCTTTTGCTCGAGGGCAGAATGACTTGTCATTCTGAGGAGGGGCGGAGCCCCGACGAAGAATCTCGCATGTTGCCAACGAAGCTAACGAGCCCGAAGCACTCGTTGTTGACCTTCCGGAAGCTGGCGAGATCCTTCGCTCGCTGCGCTCGCTCGTAAGAGGATGACATGTACATACAGCTCACCGAACATGCGTCACCGCTTCTGTTCGGTCGATCTTGCTTCACCGCTTCTGTTCGGTCGATCTTGCTCCGCCGCTTTTGCTCGGTCGATCTTGCTCCGCGGCTCCTGCTCAGCCTGCTACTGCTTCGCAGGGTGCGGCAAAGGCGTAGCGAGTGCGATCAGGGAGCCCGCTTTCCAGGAACGCCTGCCGGCGCTCAATGCACTTGTGGCACCGCCCGCAGTGCGCGGCGCCGGACTCACCCAGCGCCACGGGCCGAATGCATGAGAAAGTCAAGTCTAGGGGCAGGTCACGCCCGAGTTCCAGCACGTCTGATTTGATCAGCCCCGCAAATGGGCGGATGACCGACACGGGTTGCCCCAGCCCTACTCGGATAAACGACTCGAGCTGATCGAAGAAGCTGTCGCTGTGATCGGGGATGTCACCCGATGTAATCGGCCCCGAGGCAAAGACTTCGATGCCGTTTACGGCACTCCAGACTGCGGCTTTGGATATGAGGAGCACATCGCGCCCGGTCACGTGCAGCGTCTCGTGGTGTCCGTGGCTTTCCGGTCCCAGGACGGCGGCTATGCTGCCGTCCTGGCGATAGATGTCGTCTACGGGCAAATCGAGAACCTTCAGCCTGGCCAGTCTCGGGCCGCGAATGGCCGCCAGGTAGCGCCTCAGATGCTGCTCTTCCGCATCCTGCCAGGGCAGCCCGAAGCGACCGTAAATGGGGTAGACAGCCTGGAAGTGGTCCAGCGCCTGAGCCAGAAGCACCGCGCTGTACAGCCCGCCGCTTGTCAGTACTGACACGGCCTGGCGCGGCAAATCAGATGGAAGCGAAATACCCTTTTCGGTCGCCGGCGTACGCATGGCTGAGCCCTCCGCGCGTGAACAACCAATTATACAAATCTGGCGCCCGCCTTAAAAGCCCCTCCCACACAGGGAAACCGGCACACGAGCCGCATGCGGGCGTGCGGGCAGTCGCTACATAAGATGTTTTACAGGTGATTCCATGATAGGATGGCTAGCTGTTTTGAAGCTCGAGCCAGCCGTTTGCCGTTGTCCGAATCCACATCTTACCTTCCAGCCGGCACTCCTGGTCGCGGGTCAGGCGAGACAGACGCGTTGCTTACGAACAGCCCCTTCATCAAGGCCTGCCGCAGGGAGCCGGTGGAGTACACGCCCGTCTGGCTGATGCGGCAAGCCGGCCGATTCATGCCGGAGTACAGAGAGATTCGCGCCAAAGTCGGCTTCCTGGAGCTTTGCAAAAACCCTGACCTGGCTGCCCAGGTGACGGTCATGGCGGTGGAGAAGCTGGCTGTCGATGCCGCCATTATCTTTGCCGACCTGCTGCTGCCGCTGGAGCCGATGGGGGTTGGACTGGCTTATGGGGCAGGCGATGGGCCGCGGATCGAGCGGCCCGTCAGATCCCCTGCCGACGTGGAGCGGCTGCACGACTTTGCCGTGGCGGATTCGCTTGCCTTTGTGCTCGAGGCTGTCCGTACCGCGCGAAATGCGCTGCCGCCCCACATACCGCTTATCGGCTTCGCTGGGGCGCCGTTTACGCTGGCCGCCTATCTCGTAGAAGGTGGCGCCTCGCGGAACTATGAGAACACGAAGGCATTCATGTATCGGCATCCGGCAGCCTGGTCAGTGCTCATGAGCAGGCTGGCGGACATCTCCGCTGCCTTCTTGAGCGCGCAGGCCGGAGCCGGCGCCCAGGCGGTGCAGCTTTTCGACAGCTGGGTCGGTTGCCTGAGCGAGGAGGACTATCGAACCTTCGCGCTCCCGTACTCGCAGAAAGCCATCGCCGGGGTCACCGCGGGCGTTCCCGTCATTCACTTCGGTACCGGCACGCCGCACCTGCTCGAGCTGATGCGGCAGGCAGGCGGCAACGTCATCGGGTTGGACTGGCGCGTCAGCCTTGATACTGCATGGCACAAGCTAGGGTACGACGTGGCCGTGCAGGGAAATCTGGACCCAGCCGTGCTTCTGTCCGAGCCCGACGAAATTCGTCGTCGGGTAGGCAGGATCCTGGAGCAGGCCGGCGGGCGCCCCGGACATATCTTCAACCTGGGGCATGGTGTCCTGCCGGGCACACCGTTTGAGAGCGTCAAGCTCCTGGTCGAGACCGTTCACGAAATGATTAGACGATGAGGCGAAGATGGGCTACGACGCGGTGTTGATGCTCGGCTTCGGCGGACCGGCATCCATGAAGGAAGTCGAGCCCTTCATAACAAGGGTGGTGCGCGGGCGTTCTGTCAGTCCCGAGCGCATAGCGCAGGTGCTGGATCAGTATCGCCAGATAGGGGGCAAATCGCCGTTCAGGAAACTGACTGAACGGCAGGCGCGCGCACTGGGCGCGGCGCTGGCCAAGAAAGGACGGCCAGTGCAAGTGTACGTGGGTTTGCTGTTTTCGCCGCCATTCATCGATGACGTGGTGGCGCAAATGGTGGCAGACGGAGTTTCGCGGGCGGTCGGCATCGTGATGGCGCCACACCGTTCAGAGGCCAGCTTCGATCGGTATGTGCATGCGGTCGGGCGGGCGCTGGAAAAGTTCGCCGATGCCTCTGTCAGCGTGGATTTCGTCGGTTCGTGGCACCGCCATCCGCTCTTCGTGGAGGCGGTTGTCGAACGAGTGCGCAAGGCGCTGGATCGTATTGCGGAAGCCTCGCGGCAGTCCACATGGGTAGTGTTCACGGCGCACAGCATCCCCCGGGAAATGCCTGGAGCTTCCCAGTATGCCCAGCACGTCCGCGAATCGGCGGAGCTAGTGGC
>DATNRD010000542.1:0-3139 GCA_036703665.1 Candidatus Obscuribacterales bacterium | reverse complement strand
CCGCCACTGAATACGCTGGAACGGCCGCGCGCACCAGGATATCCCTGGCCGACCTGCTGGCCAAAGAAAAGCTTCTCGATCCAACGGCTGCGCAACTCACGGACACGCAGCGCTCGGCGCTGGTCCAACTGAGAGACAGCCTCAAAAACCGCTAGGGGCCGTCTTTCTCCCCATACACCTCGTCCAAAAGCTCGGCCAGATGGCGGACGCGCACCGGCAATCCCGCCTCACGCGCGCCGGCCTCCAGCTGCAGCAGGCAACCCGGGTTGGTGGTCACCACCGTATCTGCCCCAGTCTGCCGGATGAACTCGATCTTCCTGGCCAGCACCTTCAGACTCAGCTCCGTGTGAGTGAGATTGAATATGCCGGCGCTGCCGCAGCAGTGCTCGGCTTCTGGCAGCGGTACCAACTCCAGCCCTTCGATCGCACCCAGCAAACTCAACGGCTCGAGGCGCAGATGCTGGGCATGGTAAAGATGGCAGGCCGCGTGATAGGCGACTTTCAGCTTGAGCGGGCGCGCAGTGCGGGCAAAATCGTGCGACGCCAAAAACTCGGTTATGTCCAGCACGCGTTCGGCAAACTCGCGGGCCCGGTCTTGCCACTGCCGGTCGCCAGACAAAAGGTGCTTGTACTCCTTGAGCATGGCGCCGCAACCTGCTGCTGTCACCACCACTGGCCCGGGCTGGCTTTCGAAATGCTCGATGTTGCGCCGGGCCAGATCGCTGGCAATGTCGGTCTCGCCGGCATGATAGGCTAGCGCCCCGCAACAGGTCTGATCGGGGACCCCGACAATTTGCCGCTGGGCAGTCAAAAGCCGAAGGCAAGCATGGTTGACCTGGTTGTAGAAGATGTCCATGACACAGCCAGTAAACAGCTGCACCTGACCGTGCTTCTTGCCCGATACCCACGACTGCCTGGGCAGCGGCACGAATTTCGGGATGCGCGGCAAGAACGCCTGCCAGCGATCCAGCCTAGCGGCCAGCTTGCGCATGAAGGGTATGCCGGTGAGCACTTTCCTGGCACCGGCCGACTGCCACATCCCGATGAGCTTACCGGCCAGGCGCAGCCGGGCGTAATCCGGCAGGATCGTACCGAGTACGAAGCGCAGCAAACGCCGCATCCGCCGGGGACGCAGACGGGCGAGATGCGGTCGGGCCTGATTGAGAATGCGCTCGTACTGGACGCCTGATGGACAGGCAGTCTGGCAGCCGAAACAACCCAGACATGATTCGATGTGCTCGGCCATGCGCGCGCTCAATGGTTGCTCTCCCTTCTGCCATGCCGACATGAGGTAAATGCGTCCGCGCGGTGATTCGGTCTCGCGTCCGGTAGCAAGATAGGTCGGGCAGGCAGGCAAGCACATGCCGCAGTGGATGCAGGCGGCCAGCAGCTCGGGATCCAAAAGGGGCAGAGGAGCATCGCCACCGTCTATGGTGCCAGGCGGGCCAGAGCGCTCGTGGTTGGAAGCCGGATTTGTCATTGCCTTAAGTTTAAGGTAACACGAGCGGATTGAGGATGCCACCGGGATCGAAGCGCTCCTTGATGGCCCGCTTCAACGCCAGGTGTGCCGGATCATCTTCCGGCAGCGCCTCGACGCGGTACTCGTATTCATCATCGCCTGAGGCTAGCGTCAAGCGTTCGGCGTGGACGCTAGCGTGCTCTCGGATGCGCCGCCTGAGTCGAGCCAGCTCTTCGGCGTCGGATGCATAGAGCCTGAGCCTTCCGGAGCGGGGGCGGACTTGCCACACGGGCATGCCCACCTCCCGGATAAGAGCGGGCAGAAGCGTCTCGAGCTGGCAGATGCTGGCGCTGACTTCCAGTCCCGCCGGAGTCGAGGCGCCGGCAAAGTCGCAGAGCCCGCGCCACATGCGCGCGGCTGTCTCCCTTTCAATCTCGTGCACCGCCTCCCTTGGCAAGTCGTGCCTGCCCGCCAGCTCTGCGGCAACCTCGCGCACCACCTCATCGTGTCCATCGACGCGCACGATCATGGCGCAGAAACCGGCAGCATCAGCAAGCTGGCACGCCTGCGTAAAGATTCCCAGCTCCCGGTCCCGGGCAGCCAGGCTGGTCAGCATGCGGGCATCGACAAGCTCCAGACAAGAAAGCGGCAGCGTCGAACCAAGAAGCTTTTTGGCGGCAGCCAAAAGCGGCTCCGGTGCCGCTGACCGGAAAAGCAGCGAAGCCGAGGCGGCCGGGCGAGCATACAAACGCAGGCTGGCTGCGCATACCAGCCCAAGCCAGTGGCGCGAGCCGGTGAACAACCTTTTCAAGTCGTATCCCGTGACGTTCTTGACCACCCTGCCTCCGCAGTGGGTAAGGTCACCGGATGGCAGCGCCACGGTGAGGCCCAGCACAAGGTCCCTGGGGCCCCCGAAGCCGTGCTCGAGACAACCGCCGTCGCCACTTCCAATCACGCCTGCGACCGTCGCCCCCTCGTCGGCTGCCAGCACCGGCCACCACAGGTTCTTCTCCGCCAGGATGCCATCCAGCTCGGCAAGCGTCATCCCGCTACCGACGTCGATGACCTGATCCTCGGGGCTGAACTCGCTTATGCCGGACAGTCCGGACAGATCAGCGAACGCCACGGCAGGCGCCGACAGGCGCGCAGGCAGGGCACGGGGTGGAGCCGGTATTACCGGGACGCCTGCCGCGGCGGCATCGTGCAGAAACTGCGCCACTTGCCCGGGCGCGTCGAACCGCACGTGCGCCCACGCAACCCCGGGGCCCTCGTGGCTCGCCACCACGACGGCCGATTCGATGAAGGCCAGCCAGTGAGACATTGCCACCTCATTCTAGAGCCACTAAACCTTAGATCATAAGCCTAACCGGTGCAGGACGCCGCGATGGAGCGTTCTGGACGATGGACAGCGAGGCCACGGCGGCGACGCCGTCGGCCGCCGAGCGCCTTGACGCGCGGAGGAGCCGCTGCAAGGCGACGGAGCGTTTCAGATAGGATAATCTTACCCCCATGCGCGACCTCATTCTTGTCTCCGGCTACTACGGCTTCGGCAACCTGGGAGACGAAGCGATCCTGGAGCAGCTCGTCAGCGAGCTCAAGTGCCTGGTTGCACCCTCTCGCATCGTCGTGCTCTCTGCCGACCCGGCAGGCACAGCACGAAGCTACGGCATCCGCGCCGCA
>DATNRD010000541.1:0-6588 GCA_036703665.1 Candidatus Obscuribacterales bacterium | reverse complement strand
TGGTTCCACCTTCTGGATGATTCCGCGGGATACGGACCTTTAGGACGATACCGGAATTGCTCTGGGACTCGGACAATAGAGTCGTTCCTGAGGCTGCCAGGGCAGCCTTCTGTGATTTTGTCCGCGGAGAGCCGGGTGAATGGCCGGGACGCGGCGTGAGCCAGGTACAGATTCGAAATTTGATCACGGCAGGAGGTAAGCAACCATGACAACGCGAGGTTTGGCACCGTTAACGTGGGGCAGGCGGAGCTTTCCGTCTCGGCGTGAGACAGAATATTCGTTCTCATCACTTCAACGGGAGATCAATCGGTTGCTCGATGAATTCTTCCGCGAGGTGAACGTACCTCCCTACGAGTTTGCGGAGGAAGGTCCCGGAGTATACGTGCCCAGGGTCGACGTCACCGAAGACGACAAGGGAATCAAGATTACCGCCGAGTTGGCCGGTATGGAGGAAAAGGATATCAATGTTTCAGTCTGCCGAGATGCGGTCACCATCAGCGGTGAGAAGAGAGAGGAGAAGGAGGAGCAGGATAAAGGGTACTACCGGATGGAGCGCCGCTACGGATCCGTTCGCCGGACGGTTGCCCTGCCGTTCGAAGTGGAGATTGACAAGGCTCAGGCTACGTTTAAGAACGGCGTTCTCACCATCGATCTGCCGAAATCGGCGGAATCGCGGGGAAGCGCTAAGACGATTGAGATAAAGAAAGCGTAGTCCAGGCGCCGGAAAAGACCGGAGATCGTCCTACCCGATCTCCGGCCTTTTCCGGCTGGTTCGCTTTGCACAGAGAAACACATGCCGGCTTCCGGGACATCGAGCATTGTCGACAGCGAGGTCGTTGGGCCCCTACCCTCCTACGACAACCGTCCCCTTGCCACGGGATCGGCGGCGGAGGTCTATGCGACCCTGGGAAGCTGCCCCGACGGTCTGCTGCATAGTGAGGCGGCTGAAAGGCTCAAGAGATTCGGAGCCAACACGCTTGCCAAGTCTCAGGGCAAGTCGTGGTTGGTCAAATTTGCATCGAACTTCACGCACTTGATGGCCATCTTGCTGTGGGCCGCAGGACTGGTGGGATTTCTCGCGCACATGCCCCAGCTGGGGGTGGCAATCTGGCTTGTGAACATAGTCAACGGATCATTCAGCTTCTGGCAGGAGTACAGAGCCGAGAAGGCTGCCGAGGCTTTGAAACAACTCTTGCCTGCCCGCGTGACCGTCCGGCGGCAAGGCGAGCTGCGATCCGTGCCTGCCGAAGAGCTAGTACCTGGAGACGTAATGTTGCTGGAGGAGGGCGACCGTGTTTCGGCCGATGCTCGAATCGTAAAGGCCGTTGAGCTCAGGGTCAACCAGTCGGTGCTCACCGGTGAATCTGCGCCGGTCGAGAAGGATGCTCGACCGGCATTGTATGGATCCCGCCCGGGTCCGCAGTCGCACAACGTCGTGCTCGCCGGTACCACGGTTGAATGCGGGCACGGTGAGGCCGTTGTTTTTGCCACCGGAATGAAAACGGAATTCGGCAAGATTGCCTCATTGACCCAGTCCGTGATCGAGGAGCCTAGCCCGCTCCAGAAGGAGATGGGACGCGTAACCCGCATCATCACGGCGCTGTCCACGGGTATCGGTATAGCATTCTTTCTGCTGGCCGTCCTTGTGGCGCAGGTAGACCCCGGTCACGGTTTCGTCTTCGCGCTAGGCATGATTGTCGCCTTCGTGCCTGAGGGAATGGTTCCCGCCGTCACTCTCTCGCTGGCCATGGGAGTGCAGAGAATGGCTCGAAGGAACGCCCTGGTCAAGCGCCTTTCTGCTGTCGAAACGCTGGGGTGCACCAGCGTGATCTTGACTGATAAGACTGGAACGCTTACAAAAAATGAGATGACCGTGCGCGAGCTGTGGGTGGCGCGCCGCAAGCTGACGGTTACCGGCGTCGGCTACGCGCCGGAGGGAGCTATTCTCAGTCAAGATGCGCATGGTCACGCCCCGGTGGATCTGACGACCGACAGTGATCTGTGCGAGGTCCTCATTGCCTGCGTTCTTTGCAATAACGCGCGCTTTTCGCCGACGAATCCGGGCGCCTCGCAGTGGCGGGTACTGGGTGATCCTACCGAGGGAGCACTGCGCGTTCTGGCCCGCAAGGGCCGTCTTGATGAAGACCTCATCAGTCAGGCCTTCCCACGTCTGCGCGAGCTGCCGTTTAGCCCTGATCGAAAGCGGATGACAACCGTTCATCAGAGGCGGGATACCCGAGTCGCCTTTGTCAAAGGGGCGGTCAGAGAAACGCTCTTGCTTTGCAACAGGATACGACTTGGCGGCAACGAGGTAGTTCTGTCCGAGCAGATGAGGCAGGAAATCCTGACTGCTAACGATGAATTTGCCAAGAGCGGGCTGCGGGTGCTGGCTGTCGCGGAAAGGGAGCTGCCTGCCTGGCTTGCCGGCTGGTTGCCGGAGAACATCGAGTGCGATCTCGTTTTTCTTGGACTCGTGGGCATGATGGATCCGCCCCATCCGGAGGTCGCTGAAGCCGTGGAGAAGTGCCAGGCGGCAGGCATTCGAGTCGTGATGATTACGGGCGATTACGGCCTGACGGCTGAGAGTATCGCCAGGCGAGTAGGAATAGTGCGCGCTGCCCGGGCGCGCATAATGACAGGAGATGAGCTGGACAGTCTCGATGATTCGCGCCTGCAGGCGGCGTTGTCGGAAGAGATCATCTTTGCTCGCACGACGCCGGCGCAGAAGCTGCGCATTGTAACTGCCTTCCAGAAAGCAGGCTATATCGTCGCCGTCACCGGCGACGGTGTCAATGATGCCCCAGCCCTCCGGAAGGCTGACATCGGGGTGGCCATGGGGGGCATCGGAACCGATGTCGCCAAGGAATCAGCAGACATGATCCTCCTCGACGATAACTTCGCATCGATAGTCAATGCCGTCGAGGAGGGCCGCACCGTCTACGCCAATATCCGCCGGTTTGCCATATATGTCTTCAACAGCAACATGGCCGAGGCTGTTCCCTTCGTGGCCCTGCTCTTCTCGCGCGGTGCAATCCCGCTGCCCTTGACGCTCATGCAGGTGCTGTCCGTCGACCTCGGCACGGACATGGTGCCGGCCATAGCGCTGGGCGCGGAGCCGCCTGAACCAGGCGTCATGCAGCGACCTCCACGTTCTCTCAAGGAACCTCTGCTCAACTGGCCGGTGCTGGCCCGCGCCCTCTTATGGTACGGCGCGATCGAGTCGATTGCCGCCATGTCGTCATATTTCTACTTGAACTGGCAGAACGGCTGGCCGACCATCCCGCTGGCTGCCGAAGGCAGCGTCGCCTATCGAATGGCCACCACCATGACCCTGGCTGGGATCGTTGCCACGCAAGTAGGGGCCGTCCTGTGCTGCCGGAGCGATCATGCCTCAATATTCAGCCTCGGCCTTCTGACCAACCGGCTTGTGTTGCTCGGGATCTTCGTAGAAGTGTCGCTGCTGGGGCTTCTTATTTATGCGCCGCCGCTGCAATCGATATTCAATACCGCCCCGTTGGCGGCAAGCGATCTGGCGTTCGCATTTGCCTGGGCGCCGGCCATTGTCGTGTGCGATGAGCTGCGCAAGTGGTGCATCAGGCGGCGGAACGGACGTCTTGCGAGGAGCTGACGATGAGGTACGTGATAATCGGCTGCGGTAGCGTCGGGGCAGGACTGGCGGAAAGGCTCTCGGTAGCGGGGCACGATGTGACTGTTGTCGACAGGGAGGGGAGCAGCTTCGACCGGCTGCGCCGCCTGGCTAGGACTCGTACTGTGCGCGGATCCGGAACGGACCGTAAGGTTCTGTTGGCAGCCGGTATCGAAAGCACCGACGGGTTGGCCGCGGTGACATCCAGCGACGAGGTCAACATAGTCGTGGGGCGGATCGCTCGCGAGGTCTTCCACGTGCCGAAAGTCGTAGCCCGACTGTACGAGCCTCGCAAAGCCATTGTCTATGCGGCTCTCGGGCTGGAGACGCTCTCTCCGGTGAGCTGGGGTGTCAACCGCATGGCGGACCTGCTCCTCTATTCGGAGTTGCACAGCGTTGCGGCTCTCGGCAGCGGCGAGGTGGACATAGTCGAAGTGGAGGTTCCGGGCCACATAGCGGGTAGAACGGCAGCCGATCTGTACGTGCCGGGCGAGGTTCAGGTGGTGGCAATCACGCGCCGCGGAGCCACGTTCCTGCCTGCCCCCGCTCAGCTACTCGAAGATGGAGATGTGCTGCACCTGACGGTCTTGTCGGCCAAGGCCGCCCGGCTCAAAAGCTTGTTGTCTGCTTCCGGAGGGAGCTGATTTATGTCTTTGCAAGTGGTAATCGTCGGCGGTGGCAGGGTGGGAGCACGTCTTGCTTCGATGCTCGCCGAGTCGGGACACGGGGTGAGGGTTGTTGAATCTGATACCGAAAAGCTGCCCGACTTGCGGGAAATCCTGCCTTACGACTGCACGGTGATGGGCAACGGCACTGATCCGGGAGTGCTCGATGATGCGGGCGTGCGAAACGCGGATGTGCTTGCGGCGGTCACGGGCAGCGACGAGACGAACCTCGTTGTTACCAGCCTCGGTCGTTTCGAGTTTGCTGTTCGCCGGACTATTGCGAGAATCAAGGATCCGCAACATGCCTGGATGTTTACCAGCGTCATGGGTGTCGATGTAGCCGTGAACCAAGCGGATCTCATGGCACACTTGATTGCACAGGAGATGTCTCTGGATCACATGTTGACCATCTTGAAGTTTACTAAGGGGCGGTTCTCCCTTGTGGAGGAAAAGGTCGCTGGAAATGCGCCGGCCAACGGAAAGGCCATACGAGATCTGGCGCTGCCCAGCAACTGTCTGCTGACTGGCGTTATTCGCGCCGGCGAGTTGCTCCTGCCCCGTGGTGACACGGTTCTGGCCACCGATGATCAGGTGCTTGCCGTGGTGGATTCTGCCCAGGCGCGAAGGTTGTCGGAGCTCTTGAGCCCTTCGGGCTCGGACGGTGCTGTGTGACAAGGGGCGTAGGGCGAAACCCGTGCTGTCCAGGGACCGATTCGGGCGTCAAACGGATCGGTTTTGTTATGGTGGGGCCCCATTCAGCTCCTGGCATGATATGATGCTTGCATGATTACAATTTGTAGTCATGCAACTACAAATTGTGCGCGTGGGGAGAAATGGGCGAAGATAAGCAAAAGACGACCAACATCAGTCTCCGGATACCGGAAGAATACAGAAAGCGCTTGCAGCTGCAGGCCGACAAGAAGGGCGTGAGCTTTAACGCGCATGTGCTGCGCATCCTGGAGATTCATATGATGGCATCCGGCTTCGGCCCGACGTCGATTACCTCAACTTCCGGCAGACTGTTCCAAATCAGATGCGAGCCTTACCTGGACAACGTCGATGAGACAACGTGGGCTTTTTTCGTTGATGAGCCCAAGTTCGAGAAAGAGCGTGCATACTATTTGATCGGCATCGGCAGGACAATACTTCGCGATTGGCAGGTCAAAGACAAGGCGCAGGTCTCCAAGGAGGTCGGCCTGGCGCTTTTGAATTTCTACAACCGGCAAGGTCTGGAAATCGACAAACTTGTTTGGAATCAATATCCCGGACCCGATAACGATGGGCGAAGAGTGCTGCAGGTAGCCGAAGTGCCGGAAACGCTGGAGCAGTTTCTGGATTTGCTCATGGCAAACAACTGGACGGACACCTTCCTTCAGCAGTCGGACAAGAGTCAGGACGTTCGTCGAGGCCGGCCGGAGTCGGCCTTGTATCGATAAGACAAAGCACAGGAAATTGCTTGAGGGGCAATTCGTAGGACAGAGCAATTAAGGGTTGATTCTGGCGAGCAGCCGGGAGCGACGATCTCCCTTTCGCCCGACGTTAAGTGCCCTTTCAAGATGGGGACCGTATCAGTGATTGAATTTTGTGCATTATTCTTGCTCTTTTACATTTGGCATGCGATGGGTGTGACAATCGGTTATCACCGGTTGCTGTCGCACCGATCATTCTCCTGCCCGAAGATCGTCGAGTACTTCTGGGTACTGGCAGGATACCTCGCCTTTGAAGGGTCTCCCATCTGGTGGGCGACCATTCACCGCGCCCATCATCGCCATGAAGATACTCCGCTTGATCCCCACTCGCCTAAATACGGCTTGTTCAATGCGCATGTAGGGTGGATGTTCAAGCCAGGTTATGCGAGTCATATCAACCCGGCATTACAGGCGAAGGACTTGACTACAGACCCTGTTTATCGTTTCCTCGAGCAAGGCGGGGTCTGGAAGCGGGCACATTTACTCGCATTTTCCATCGGCCTCGCCTTCCGCGTGGTACTTCTGCTCTGCTTCGGCTGGATCCCGGCGCTGGCCAGTTTGCTTGCCGGCCTGGCGGTTCTTCAGATCCCCTTGCTGCTGAATGTCATCTGCCACATTCCGAAACTCGGTTACAGAACTTACGCTACCGGCGAAGACAGCGTAAATGTGTGGTGGGTCGCCCTCCTTGCCATGGGTGAGGGCTGGCACAACAATCACCACGCGGCCCCCGGATCTGCGAGATCTGGTATCAAGCCGTTCGAGCTGGATCCTTCGTGGCTGATGATAATGGCGATGAAGAAATTGGGGC
>DATNRD010000540.1:0-3304 GCA_036703665.1 Candidatus Obscuribacterales bacterium | reverse complement strand
CCAGCAAAGAGGACGCCGATGCACGGTTATGTCTTTCAGGCCACTGATATTGTTGCCGGTGTAGCACCCGGTAGGTACACGTCCGTTTTATATGTGGAAAATGTACCGGTTAAAAGGCTCACCACCGTGATCAAGTGATTCAACGTAAGCCCTTGTACCTGTAGACGGCTGAGGGTGCACCATAGGGCTCGCTCCCTGTGAAATTGTAGATATCTGTCCTTCCCACTCCACGTTTCTTAGGGTCACGAGCACCGGCGTAGAGCACGTCGTAAGGCTCAGCGGCAATTCCAGCGTGTATAATAAAATAGACTAATAAGTATGATGGGCTGAGCAATGACTACGCTCCAGAGGTGCTCCCCGCGGTGCAATAGCAGTGGGGCTAGCGCTGGAAGGGGCAGGCTTCGGCAATCAGGTGAGGCGGTTGAAGTTCAATGACGGCAAGGCGAGCCAAGCCAGTCCAGGGCAGCACAAACCAGCAGCCAGCGCCACGGCTCGCCATGGACAAACGCGCTCAGATACTGGAAGGTGCGCTGCGCGTGTTCCTGACAGCCGGATTCAACGACACCACTATGGACCGCGTGGCGGAGGAAGCAGGCGTATCGAAGCAGACCATTTACACCTACTTTCACAGCAAGGAGAGGCTGTTCAAAGAACTCGTCGAGCATCTGGCGGACAGGCTCTTTCCTGCGGATTTGCCCTTGCCCGGGAGCGACCTGGAGCCCCCCGCATTTCTCAACAAGCTGGCCTGGGCATTTTTCGAGCGCATGGACCGCTGGCAGTATCAGTCATTCTTTCGCCTGGTCATGGCCGAGTCGGCACGCTTCCCTGAACTCGTTCAGATTTACGTGCGCCGGGCCGTCGAGCCGGGGACACGTTTGCTGGAGGCATATTTCGTCGCCCACCCTTCAGCCGGAGTATCTGATCCACAAGCGGCAGCCCGCATTTTCCGCAGCGCTCTGGCCAGTTTCGCGCTGGGACAGGAGATCTTGCACGGAAAGCACGTATTGCCTCTGGCGCGTGAGCGTTTTGTGCGCGCGCTGGTCGACATGGTGCTCGGCTCCGGGCGCCAGGGTGCTTAGCTTGGCGACACTCATTCTGCCCGGGCTGCTTTGGCACTGATTGCGTGATTGTTGTGCGTTTCGCCTATGCAAATCAGCATCTGGCCGAGATGGTGAAAGCTCACCTTGGGCACGGCGGCGGATGCAAGACGGTTCAGGACCAGAGGATTTCGTTGCCCTTCGGAAATCCGTCGGGAAGCGCGTTCGCCTGTTTCGGCCAGTACAGGCGCAGCAGATCTTCGCGAAACTTCTGGGGCGCGAAGAAACCGTTCAAGGCGTCTGCTGCCCTCCTCCCCGTGAGGCGGTCGATCTCTCCATCGGGTCCATAGAATATTGCCTTGTCGCTCTTGATCTCGATTTTGGTGACGGGCTGTCCGTCGTACCGCACGCCTTTTATCTCGGCGATGGCTATGTCGCCTGGCCTGCCGTAGATGTCGTAACTGAAGGTCTGGGCAAAATCCATGCCGTGCATGGAGGCCGGCTCGTCCAACTCGAAAGTGACTCTTTGACTCGAGACGGTGATTCGTTTGACACCGAGTTTGTCTTTGTACTGCTCTTCCTGCCAGCCACCGACCTCCCGGCCGACTCTGCCCAGGTCGTATACCTCTTCTTTGGCTTCTGAGCAGGCGCCGGATTGCCTTGCATAAGCCTCTTCTATGAGCGCCGGGCAGGAGTCATCGGCAGTGCCGGTTCGCGGTCCAAAGTCTTCAAACGGTGCTGTCATGATGTTCCTCCCTGGAAAGAAGTGTGCTGCCCGGTATCGAGTTAGCAGAAAACGCTGCCAGCGCAGGGCTCGATCTTCTACGACCGGTGACGGGCCCGGCCATGAATGGACCCCTTTGTGAATAGAATAGACCGTCTAGTCTAATTTGTCAAGCGGCCATCTGTACGCGCCCGCTCGACCATTGCCGCTACCAATGTATGTTTCATAGACCGGATGGCCCAGTACAATAAGAACGGGGAGAGGCTATGAAGCAAGCCGGCCGGCAACCCGTACGACCACCCGGGCGCCCTAGAGGGCGACCGAGGGGCTTGCTCAGCGAAGCGAAAGGCCGGCAAATCATGCAGGCTGCCCTCAACACCTTTTTGCAGCACGGCTACAAGGGCACCAGCATGGACAGGGTGGCCCGGGAGGCGGGGGTTTCCAAACAGACCGTCTACAGCCACTATCGTGACAAAAAGGGGTTGTTCACTGCGCTGGTGGCACACTTATCCGAAAAGCTGTTCCCCCCCGAGCTCCTGACCGTTCCCGCCGAAGCTGAGCCAGGCGCCTTGCTCAGAACAATGGCCAGAGCTTACGTCGACGCGCTGGGAACCTGGGAGCACACCGCTTTCAATCGTTTGGTGCTTGCCGAATCGCCACGCTTTCCCGAGTTAGGCGAGATCTATCTGCGCAAGGCCGTGGAGCCCGGATTGAACATGATCGTTGCCTACCTCCAGCAGCACCGTGAACTGGCAATTAGCGACCCGGAGGCAACTGCTCGTGCCTTTTTCAGCGCCCTTTCCAGCTTCGCCATCGGCCGAGAGCTGCTGCAGGAAAAGTACCTGATGCCAATGGACACTGATCGACTTATTAAAGTGTTGGTACACATGATCACAAAGCTATAGGCCAGGCGATGACGATGGTCCGATTTCAAGGCGGGACACTTCTCCTGGATTTGTGCTAGGTGGGGTTTCTATCTGTACAGGATGGATTGGTACACTCGTCCATCCTGCAAGCGCCCTGCCTCAGGGAACGACTGCCCAGACGTAGGGGAAGCTTTTTCTGAAGTCTGCAAGCGACATGCGGAACGCACCATCCGCGGCCCCGTCGAGCGGCGTCCCGTCGGCATGCGAGGGCTCGGCACGTTTGGTGCCGCCCCAGGGATTGCGTACGATGACTTCTTTTTGCAGCGGATCGTACTTGAGCATGTAGAGGTGCGAATAATAGACACCGCGTGCGTCGTGCTCGGCATCGGTCCATAGCGGCTCCGAGGCGCACACCAGGGGAAGACCCCACTGAGACGCCACAGCCAGCTTTTCCACCAGATCGGCCTCGCGTCCGCTCAGCGAGAGCACCTTCTCGCCGGTGAGCAGTTTGAGCGCCACGCCCGGGTCGCCGCCGTGGAGGATGTTGATTTCCTTCTTTCGCTTCAGCAGACCGGCTTCGGAATTGAGTAGCCTGGCGGCTGCCTTTTCCAGAACGGCCACCCAGGAGCCGTGCTTGTTGCCATGGGCATACAAAAGCAGCTCCAGTGGCGTGGGAG
>DATNRD010000539.1:0-3964 GCA_036703665.1 Candidatus Obscuribacterales bacterium | reverse complement strand
CCGCCACTGCCGCTCGTGTTGCTCGGCATGTCAGCGCTCTCATTCCCCCCGGAAAACCCCAGGAGATTGGTGAAATGCGAGGAAAAGCCGCCCAAGACCAGGACAAGCGCCAGCGCGAGAGCGACCAGCGCCGCTCTGTATCGTCGTGTTCTCATACGCCATGGGCCCTCCCACGGCGGCGCGCCCTGGTCAGAGGGCGCGCCTTGTTTGACTGGCTGCGACCTTGGAGGTCACGAAGCGATTAATGCAGCACAGCTCCGCCCGAAATCAGGCGCGAGCTCGTTGGTTCCGGCATCCCTTGCGGATCACACGAAACACCGGTCCAATTCGCTTGAACCGAAGGCTAAGCGCTAAGCCCCGGGAGCGCCATCGTGGCCCACCAGACCGCGCGCCTTTTACTGGAGTTGCGGATAGTCGGTGAGGATTCGCAACAGCTCTGCCACCGACCATGCCTGCGCGATGCACCCGCACGCATGGTGCGGAGCGTCGCCGTCGAAGATCTCGGACACCGAGCCCAGCCCCGCCGAGCCGAGGATGTGATGGCGGATCGGCTTGAGTCGCTCGCGGATGAAGGCAAGGTTTTCAGCAGTGCTGCCGTAGACCTTCAGGCGCGCGTCCACCCAGGGACCGAGCAGCCAGGCCCATGCGGTGCCCTGGTGGTAGGTGATGTCCCGCTCGTACTGATTCGCGACGGTCCTGTCTCCACCGTAGCGCCCCTGGTACGCAGGGTCCGACGGGGCGAGCGTGCGCAGGCCGAGCGGCGTCAGCAGCTCGCGCTCCACGACGGCAAGCACCGACCTGGCGCGGTCTTCCTCCAGCAGCGCAAAGGGCAGGCTCAGGGACAGAATCTGGTTGGGCCTGATGCTTGCGTCGGCCGTGCCGTCGTCATGGAGAACATCGAACAGGCAACCTGCATCGCGGTTCCAGAACGACCGGAAGCCCTCCCGCACTTTGTCCGCAAGCAGATCGTATTTGCCCGCCTCACCACCGGTGGTGCGAAGCATGTGAGCCAGCGTGCGAAGGAAGTTGTACCAGAGAGCGTTGATCTCCACCGCCTTGCCGTGCCGCGGTGTCACGACGTAGTCACCGACCTTGGCGTCCATCCAGGTAAGCTGCACCCCGGGCTCTCCGCCCGAGATGAGCCCATCCGACTCGTCCATGTGCAGCCCGTAGCGGGTGCCCTTTCTGTGCCAGTCGATCACGCTCTCGAGAAGAGGAAGCTGACTGGCGATGAACTCGGAGTCGCCGGTTGCGTCGTGATACCGGTCTAGCGCCCACGCCCACCAGAAAGTCGCGTCGGAGGTGTTGTAGGCAGGGGTCATCCCCGCGTCTGGAAAGTTGTTGGGAAGCATCCCCTGACTCAGGTAGTGACCGAACGTCTTGAGGATGCCGCGGGCAATTTCCGGGCGTCCGGTAGACAGCGTCAGCCCGGGCAGGCTGATCATGGAGTCCCGGCCCCAGTCGTTGAACCAGTGATAGCCGGCAATGATCGATTGCCCGGAGGTGGAGCGCCGCTCGACGACGAAGCTGTCTGCCGCGAGGATCAGTCTTTTGACGTCCTGGCACTGCGGTTTTCCGGCTCTGGTAAGCAGAGAGTTCTGGCCAGCAGCCACTGCGCGCACAGCTTCCTGAATACTACCGGCCTGCAACGCCGAATCAAGACCGGCCCTCAGCGTGATTGAGCTTCCGGGCTCAAGGTTGATCTCAAGGCGGCCGGCTCGGTAGTTATCTTCGCGGAACTCGAGTCCGCGCTCATGCTCGCGCGGCCAGTAATAGCTCCAGTACCAGGATGGATCAACCTGGTAAGCACCACGGCTGAAGGCGATGACCAGCTCCGGCGCCGAGTCATAGGCGCGCACCTTCACCCGTCCCTGTTCTACCCTCTGGGGGAAGACCCAGTCTGGCGATCCTTTCGTCTGCCTGTGGAAGTCTCGGAAATTGACCAGCAACGACAGGCTCAGGTGCGCGGTCTTGTCGCCGATCCACGTGTAGCCGACGACGATCTCCTGCCTTCCCTGCGGCATCGCCACCTGCTTGACGAGGTGCCCGCCGGGCACGGCAAAAACCCAGGTGGGAACGGGGTAGATGGTGAACGACTCGACGAGCTTGTATCCTTCCGGGCTGACTGCACCCGAGGTCCAGTAGCTCGTTGAGAGCTGGTGTCCGTCGATCGTCTCGTCGATGCGGCTGAAAAGAACGTGACGGGCCACGGGCGGCTCCAGGGCGGCGACAAGCAAACCGTGGTACCGCCTGGTGTTGGCGCCCCAGATGCTTGCCGAAGCGTAGGAACCCAGACCGTTGGTGATCAGCCACTCACGCTCATCGTCCGGCCGTTTGTCCGAGACATCCACAAGAGGGATGCCCGGTTCGTACTCACCAACCTGGCTGGCAAGCCAGGACCTGATATCGAAACTCATGGCATCCTCCGGTTCGTAAAGGATTTTCCCAGCTTGAAAACAGTCGGCCGCACCCGAAACTGCCCGGTTCGGGCGCAGCCAGGAGCAATCTACTGCGGGTGTTTTCCGATAAGCGCTCGGACGCGCTCGACATCGAGTCGGGGATTGACGCTGAGCAGTCGAGCCACGTGAGCGGTCACCTCCGGAAGACGGAAGCTGATCGCGCCCGTACCGTCCAGCAGCACGTCCGGCTTGCGACCGGGCAGCGCCTGGTCTGGCGCGTACTTGCCGTTACACAGCCCGACCGCCAGGACATGCGGGAAGACGGCCGGCTCGGCAATGAGCGTCGGGTCCACGTAGTTGACGAACGACGCGCCTGCGCCGCCCACCACCCAGCAGTCGAAGCGATTGGCACCACCGGCGATGCCTGCACGCCTGAGCACAAACTGGAAGTGGCCGCTGCCGTGGACGGTGAACATGAGCTGCTGGCGGTTGTTCCAGAAGTTGACCGGAACACCGGCTCCCTGGAAGAAACCGACCACCTGACCGTCCTTCCGCACCTCCAGCGTCCAGGCATCCACGCCAGGCAGCGCCGACCAGAGATTGTACTGGCTGGTCTCCTGCTGGTACACGTCGACCGTCGTCGAGTCTCCCGCGGCGGTCATCCAGGAGGCATGCACCGCACGCCCGTCGCCTGGTCCGGCTGCGGCCACGAGCACGTGCCCGGGTCTGCCGGCGCCGGTCGCGTGGCCGAGCTGGAACGATTCCCAGCCGGTGCCGTCGGAGGCGTGAGTGAATCCGCCGAATGAACAGTTGGCCACCGACGGCAGCCCGACCCGGCGGCAGAGCTCGACGGCCCAGAGGTACGCCTCGGTCCAGCCGGGCGACACCTGGCGCCCGTGGGCCCAGCCCGTGCGGATCAGCCTGAGATCGTGGCCGTACGCTTTGATGAGCACGAACGGGGCGTCGGGATCCAGCTCGCGCAGGCGCTGAAGCACGATTGAGCCGTGCTTCATGGGATCGCCGGCAAACAGGTTGAGCTCCTCGGCATCCACGAACGGCGCGCCTATCGTGAAGCGCGCGTCATCCAGGTTGCAGATTCCCAACACCTTAGTCAATCCGGAAATCGACTCCCGGGAAAACCCGCTGTCGATCACGATAAACGCTGCTTTGCCAAGCATTGGACTTCTCCTGGACTCCGGAGCCGCCCGACGGCGCCCTTTCGGCACCGGGAACCGGGCGGACTCCGGAGCGTGTGGTCATGCAGGCAACCCTTGCGGGGGGCCTGGCAGCGATTCGTAACTACTGCTTCGGGTGACCGCCGGCTTCCGGTTCGACTTGCTCCGGCTCATCGCCGGGGTCGACATCCTGGTTGACAGCGGGCCTGGTCGGCAGTCCATCGGCCGACCCGAATACATTGAACAGATCCGCTCCGGAGGCGGGAGCCTGCGCGCTGTACGCGGCCGACTCGCCTTCGGCGGGACGGGCAGCAGCGGCAGCCACACTCGAGCGAGTGCCGGCCGCCGGCGTGTTGCCTTGAGGTTTCGGGGCTGGCTCCGGAGCAGGCG
>DATNRD010000538.1:0-4135 GCA_036703665.1 Candidatus Obscuribacterales bacterium | reverse complement strand
GATGTGATGATTGGTTCTGCGGTACCACCCACAGAGGCGATCATGGCCAACATTTGTCTTCCTCACCAGACCTGGTCAATCTCGGCGCTTTTTCTTAAGCCGCCAGCTCGAGCTCGTATTTACCCATGCCGAATGTCGCCTGCTTGCCGACGTGGAGCCATTGACCGAAGATGAGGTATGGCATGAACGGGGAAAGCTCGCCTTCGTAGGTTACGCTGCCCATTAGTCCCTCAGTGGGCGTCGCCTCGCCTTTGCGGTGAGAGAAGCCGCGCTGGCGGAAGTACCTCAGGTTGCTTCCAGCCAGCCTTACACCGCCTGACTTATCGACCAGGTCATGGTAATCAATGTCTGGTCTGCCTTCGCCGTACAGAGCTGCCAGATCAGAGTACCGGCGCAAAACCGCCCTCATCAGATGCTCGAACTCCGGTGGTTCTTGCGGTGCGCGCCCGCGCGTTTTGAGGTGAGTGGGGCTCCGGAAATGAACAATCAGTTTGCGCGCTTCAATCGCTCCGTAATGCTTCTTTACCGCCTCCAGCGAGGTGCTGAAGGAGTTGCCCGGGTAGAGGCGCTGCTCCGCACCATCGAAGATTTGGGCAGGCAGGCGCTGGTTGAGCGGATCGACACATTTTACGGAGACAAGTCTGTACCGGCCTCTACCCTTGCCGAACCCAACCAAACCCAGCTGCCGATAGGCAAGGACGACATAAGGCAGGTGCGTAGCAGTCCGCCCCGAAAGCACCACTTTAAATTGAATGTGTTCTCCGTGCGATACCTCTCTTGTCGGCGGCGCGTCAATAACGAACGGGCGGGGCACGTTCGCTTCCTTCTTAAAGTAGGCATCGTCGGCTGGAGGCGGGCAATTGAAAAGATCGGTAAAGGGGCAATCGCGGAATACCGGACAAGTCGCGCAGTCCGGCAATCCGGTCACACATGTAAGCTGTCGCAGAACGGCGCCGAATCCACCTCGGAATGCGGGGCCGCTAAATGCTGCCAGATGCAGAGAGTTGAGCGCTCTCAGCTCGAAATTGTAGACAGAGATGTTCATGGACTTCGTTCGCCCTACAGAGACGCAATTTCTCGGGTTTCCATCAGTCGAGACTACCAGTCGAGGCTGCGATATTCATGCAGTCACTTCAGGATTCCTATAGCTTCCGGATGCATCATCCCCAGTACCTATCGCGCCTAAACGACTGACATCCTCGTTGCAAAAAAGTTTTTGCCGAACCTCCGCCTGGGGCACCTTTCGACCGTCGTGGTATAAGCTTGACAGGGATTGCATGGCCGGCCGTCTAGTCCGGAGACTGACATGTCGCCCGAAGAAAGAGCCGAGAACTTCAGGGAAAGCGACAAGAGCGCCGTGACAGATAGCGGCGACGACGCCTTTTGGCAGGCACGCCTGGTAGAGGTCAGGGCGGTTCAGGATGCTCAACGGCTGAATTTCACCATGGTTGCCGAAGCGTGTATGGAATTCAACCAACTCGCGGCCAGGACCCGGATCGGGTTCACCCAAGCCCCAGAGGAGAAAACAGCAGCGCCAGGTCGGACTCGTCGAAGCCGAGCTTGCCGGAGTGGCGGCGGTCGAACACGCTTTCGGCAAGCGCGCGCTTGCGCTCCTGCAGGTAAAGCATGCGTTCTTCCACTGTCCCCGAGGCTATCAGCTTGTAGACGAATACGTTTTTGTCCTGCCCTATGCGATAGGCCCGGTCGGTAGCCTGGTCCTCGGCAGCCGGATTCCACCAGGGGTCGTAATGGATCACAGTGTCGGCAGCCGTTAAATTGATGCCCTTGCCCCCTGCCTTCAAACTGATGAGAAACAGCGGGACCTCCCCGGCTTGAAACTGCTGGACGGGCGTCTCGCGGTCGGTGGTATCGCCGCGCAGTGTGACAAACTCGATTCCCCGGCTCTCGCATTCCGTTTCAATTAAATCAAGCATGCTCGTGAATTGTGAAAACAGGAGAATGCGCCGGCCTTCCTCCACCAGGTCGGGCAGCATGTCCATCAAAGCATCGAGCTTAGCTGATGACTTGACCGCCCGCGCCTCCTCCAGGTTAACCAGGCGAGGATCGCAGCACGCCTGCCTGAGTTTCAAGAGGGCATCGAGAATGATGATCTGACATTGATTGAGCCCCTTCTCGGCGATTGCCTTCTGCACCTTGTGCTGCATGGCCGAGCGGATGGTTTCGTAGAGATCGCACTGATCGCCATCCAGTTCCACCCGCCTTATTATCGTCGACTTCTCAGGCAGCTCCGGCGCTACCTGCTGTTTTGTGCGCCTGAGCATGAACGGTCTGAGGCGCGAGGCAAGCACCTCTTGCCTGTCCACGTCATTGTGCTTTTCAATCGGCTTGCGGAATATTCTGCCGAAGGTCTTATAGTCGCCCAGAGCACCAGGCATAAGAAAGTTGAACTGCGACCACAATTCGCCGAGGTGGTTCTCCACCGGCGTTCCCGTCAGGCACACGCGATGATTGGCTTTCAGCTTGCATGCGGTCTGCGCCACACGGGTTGTGTGGTTCTTGATCGTCTGCGCCTCATCGAGGATGACCGCGTGCCATTCCTGAGCGAGCAGATGTGGCGCATCTCTGGATACGAGCGAGTACGATGTGATGACCAGATCCGCATCCTTCAACCTGCCGAGCAGCGCCGACCGATCCACGCCGTGCAGCCGAACGAGGCGCAGCGATGGGGCAAAGCGGGTAGCTTCCGCTATCCAGTTCGGAATGACACTGGTAGGACAAATGACCAGGCACGGTCGAGTCAGCCGGTCATGCTCCTTTTCAAGCAATATGTGCGCAAGTGTCTGAACGGTTTTGCCCAGACCCATATCATCGGCCAGGACACCACCCAACTGAAACTCCCGCAGGAACTGGAGCCACGAGAGCCCTTCCAGCTGGTAATCCCGTAGCTGGGTGTTGAGTCCTGCCGGTGGCTGAACCTGAGCAACCCCATCGAATCCGCGCAGCCGCTCGGAGATCCGTTTGAGCTTTTCCGCCCCCTTCGCCCAGGCCGGCTCGAGCTTGGGATCGGCTCGCAGCAGGCTCAGCACCTGCGGCATGGAGACCCGCCCGACGCCCTCGCCGGCGCCAGCACCGCCATCGAACAGTTCAATGAGAACTCCCACTATGGCTTTGAGGCGCTCGACCGGCAGCGCCACGTGTCCACCACCGGGCAGCGGAACCCATATCCTGCCTTTGACGCTGCACAGGTCGAGAGATTCTAACATATCGTCGCCCGGCAGCATCTTGAGCAGCGACTCCAGGAGATTCAATAAGGAATAGCGTTTGCCCTCGACGTTGATACCCAGTTCGACTGAAAACCAGCCTGGCTCCAAGCCTAGCGGCGACACGTTAATGGACCACGCGCCTTTCGGCTCGACAACGCGGCAGGGGAAATCGGCATCGATGCGGATTTGCCAACCTTCCTCGCGGAGCTGGGGGACGTTCTCCTGAAGGAAATAAGCCCAGCGAGGCTCGACGGCCGTGCCGTGCGTCCAGGCTGTCACGCCAGGCCTTTGCGGGTGCAGAGTTACTGGATGCATACCCAGCTCGAACATCGTGTCGCGGAACTTCCGTTCCGCCTGCAAATCCCGCCTGACGATAAGGACCTTGTCCTTCTCCGCGCGCTGCACTTCCTCGTCGTCAGTGGTCATGCTGAAGCGCGCATCCCCGTATTCAAAGCTCAGCATCACCAGGGGTACGAGTTGCCCCTCCAGCGGGCCGGAAGCTGCAGCGGCAGCAATCAGGCGCAGGCAAGGAACGGGCGGCTTGCAAACAACCTCGACCCTGGAATCGAGAAGGGGGGCGGGAAACGCCAGGTCGCCTGCGTAGCCCTTGAAGCGCGACCAAAACAGAGGAGCGTGTTTCTGGCCCAGGGGCGGAATCGACAGGAACAGCTCAACCTGTTTACGGTCGAGCGGCAGCGCCACAGGTCCGGATTCCCACGTTTGCGGGTCGACGTACCAGGGGCTGCTGCACCACAGCACGATGGATTCTTGCCGGTCCAGCTCCAACCTCGGTAGCTGCGTGCCATCGGGCAGGAGCTGCCAAGCCAGGCTGGCCTGACGCGGCACACCCAGACTCAAGGGCGGATTGTCGACGGACTGCCAGTGGCAGCGTCCGGTCCGGATAATCCGCG
>DATNRD010000537.1:0-9413 GCA_036703665.1 Candidatus Obscuribacterales bacterium | reverse complement strand
CGGTGGCTTGCCAACGATGGTCGTCTGATAAATCGGGTTTTTCCTGTGGGTTACGGCCGTCACATGGAAAACAGGGAAAAGACCGGCCAGGCTGTAGAAGCCAGTGTGATCGCCGAACGGACCTTCGGTTCTCAGCTCCGATTGGTCAACGTAACCCTCGAGAACGATCTCCGCATGAGCCGGCACCTCCAGGTCGACGGTCTTGCATTTGACCAGCCGTACCGGGCTCTGGCGCAGGAAGCCGGCAAACACCAGCTCGTCTATGTCAGGAGGCAAGGGCGCCGTGGCGGCATAGGTTACTGCCGGGTCGCAGCCCAGCGCCACCGCTACCTCCAGCCTGTTCCCTGACATTTCATACTGCTGCTTGTCGAAGAACGTGCCGTAGTTGGGCGGCTCGGCCGGTTGCCCGACATCGTTTGCCGGACCATCCGGATGTGTTCCGCCGGCAGCCATGGCTTCCCGGCGGCTTTCCTCGAAGTGGCGAGCGCCGTCGTGGTGCTTGTGCCAGTGCATGCCGGTTGTGTTGTTGCCGAACTTCTGCAGCCGGTAGACACCCAGGTTGCGGACCCTGGACTTCGGGTCCCTGGTTATGACCACGCCCAGCGTGACGAACGGTCCGCCGTCTTCGGGCCAGCATTTGATAATCGGAAGCGCGTCCAGCATCGGCTGGCTAGGATCGCTCACCACCACTTCCTGACACGGCGCGGGCATGTGGCTCAACTTGGGCGGAAACTGCCCGACCTCGAACAGGGTGGGCAACATTGCCACCTTATCGAGAAATGTTTCCGGCACCTTGGGCTTTATGAGCTTGCGAATTCTGCCGGCGATGTCGTCCAGCTTGTCGACTCCCAGGGCCAGGCAGATGCGGCGCATGGAGCCGAATGCGTTAATCAACACGGGCATCTGGTAGCCGTTCACGTTGGTAAACAAAAGGGCCTTGTTGCCCTCGCCCCGGGTCTTGCTCACGCGGTCGGTGATCTCTGCTATCTCCAGCTCCGTCGACACCGGCGCGGCAACCTTGATGAGTTCGCCTTCGGTCTCGAGAACCTGCAGAAACTCGCGCAGGTCGTTGTAGCCCATGGTCGTATTCCTCGACAGCTGGCAGGAAACGGATAGATTGTAGCGCCGGCACTCAGTGGCAGGCGATTCCCGATCGAAATCCTTTGGAATTGCCGGGCGACGCAGGCATGGCTCAGGGCGACCGAGCGTCAGAAGATACCCTGGTTCGCATCTAGAAACGAGAGCATGGCGCGCCAGGCTTGCCCACGGTGCGAGAGGCGGTTTTTCTCCTGGCGCGATAGCTCGGCAGCCGTTATGTCCCGGTCGAGCAGGTAGAAGATCGGGTCGTAACCGAAGCCGTTGGCGCCCCTCTCCGTCAGTCCGATGCGTCCCGGCCAGGCTCTGATCACCGAGTGCAGCACGTTGCCGCTCCGATCGCAGAGAACCATTACACACATAAAAGCAGCCAGGCGGCGCTCCTCGGCTACGCCCTCGAGAGCCGACAGCAGCTTGGCGCGCCGGTCGGCGTCGGAACCCTCGCACCAGCGGGCCGATTGAATCCCAGGCTTGCCATCCAGCGCTTCCACCACCAGCCCCGAGTCGTCAGCCAGCGCAGGCAACCCGGTTAACTTCGCGGCGGCCCTGGCCTTTATCGAGGCATTCTCGAAAAAGGTCTTGCCGGTTTCATCCGGTGCAAAGCCTTCCGGTGCCAGCACCAGCTCCAGCCAGGGCACCTGCCCGCCCATCTCGGTCAGTTCGGCGAGCTTGCCGGGATTTCTCGTGGCCAGAACAATCCTCATTCCCGCGACTTGGCCTGGTTCTTTCGCACGGATGAGCTGCCTTTGGGAAGGTGCGCCACGTTGCCGCGGCCGTTCGTGCTGCTGCGCCTCCGGTGGTCCAGCCGCTGCACCCGCAGGACGTCGCTTATCTGGCTGATGGCCTGCGATACCCTGGTCAGTTGCTCGATATCGAGGATATCCAGAACCAGGTTGATGGTCGCTGTCTTGGTTTCTCTGTGCGTTTCCACCCGGAGATCGCGCAGGTTGATTTTGCTGTCGGCAATCTTTTTCAAGATGTCGTTGGCGATGCCCACCCGGTCGATGCACTCCACCTTGAGCGCCGCCGGGTAGGTGGTGTGACGCTCCTGTGACCAGTCGACTGCCATGTGCCGGTTGGCGTCTACCTTGAGCAGGTTCTGGCAGTCGCTGCGGTGCACGGCGATGCCGCTGCCCCGGGTGACAACACCGATGATCTCTTCGCCGGGCACCGGCTGGCAGCACTTGGCCAGATGGTGCATGAGCCCTCCCAGGCTGCCTATGTGGCTCGGTTTCTCCTGCGCCTGCGTGCCTGGGAAAGGTTTGCGGGCGGATTTCTCCTGCTGATCTTGCTCGCGGATGCGGTTGACGACCTGGGCAACGGACACATCGCCGTAACCGACAGCCGCCAGCAAATCACTCGCGTCGCTGATGTTCAGCTTTCTGGCGACATCCTTGACCTTGTCGGACTTGAGGAATTCGTCGAGTGCCGCGCGACCGAGCTCCGCTTCCAGCATCTGGCGTCCCTGCTGGATGTGCTCCTCGCGATGATGCTTCTTGAACCATTGCCGGATGCGATTCTTAGCCCCATGCGTCTGGGCGAAGTTCAGCCAGTCCATGTGCGGGTGCGCGTTCTTGGCTGTGATTATCTCTACTATGTCGCCTGTCTTGAGCGGCGTGTTGAGCGGTACGATCCGGTCGTTGATGCGGGCGCCGATGCAGTGGTGCCCGACGTCCGTGTGGATGCGATAGGCAAAGTCGATGGGGTTGGAGCCCGTCGGCAGATCGAATACGTCGCCGCGCGGGCTGAAGACGAACACCTCGTCGGCGAAGAGATCCATCTTGACTGTGTTGAGGTATTCCTGAGCATCCTTGAGATCTTGCTGCCATTCGACCAGCTGTCGCAACCACGCCAGCTTGCGGTCGACGTGGGTATCGGCTTTGACGGGCTCGCCGCTTTCCTTGTAGCGCCAGTGGGCGGCGATGCCGTATTCGGCGATGTGGTGCATCCGCCTGGTGCGGATCTGAATCTCAATCGGGCGCCCCTGTGGTCCCAGCACGGCCGTGTGCAGAGACTGGTAGCTGTTCGGCTTGGGCATGGCGATGTAGTCTTTGAAGCGCCCCGGGATCGGCTTGAAGAGATTGTGGACGATGCCCATGACCTCGTAACATTTCTGGGTATCCGGATCCGCCCCCAGCTCGCAGTAGTTCTTGTCGGCGCTGCTGTCTATGATCACGCGAATGGCCAGGACGTCGTATAACTCCTCGAAGGACTTGCCCTGGGTCTTCATCTTCTTCCAGATGCTAAAAAGGTGCTTGGGGCGCCCGACAATCTCAGCGTTTATGCCGCGCTGCTCCAGCTCGCCCTTCAGCTTCAGGACGACCTGCTTGATCAATGACTCGCGCTGGTCGCGGTTCTCCGCCACCAGCTCCTCCATCTGGCTGTACTCCTCGGGATGCAGGTGCTTGAGGCTCAGGTCTTCCAGCTGCCACTTCATCTCCCCCAGTCCGAAGCGGTTGGCCAGCGGGGCATAGATCTCCAGGGTCTCCTGCGAGATCTCCCTCTGCTTAGGCGGGCTCATGTAGTCCAGCGTCTGCATGTTGTGCAGCCGGTCGGCCAGCTTCACCAGCACCACGCGCACGTCTTCGGCTATGGCGACGATGAGCTTGCGGAAGTTCTCCGCCTGGCGCTCCTCCTTGGAGCTGAAGCTGAACTTGCCGAGTTTGGTCACCCCTTCCACTAGCTTGCGGATCTCGGGTCCGAAGTTGTCTTCAATCTCCTTTGGTTTGACCTCGCAATCTTCCAGCACGTCATGGAGCAAGGCGGCGCAGATGGTCTCGGTGTCGGCATTGAGGTCCGCCAGGACAGTTGCCACCCCCACCGGGTGGATAATGTAAGGCTCTTCCGACTTGCGGAACTGTCCCTCGTGTGCCCGACTGGCGAATTCGTAGGCGCGGCGTATGGTGGCGGTGTCGTCGTCCGGTCTCCCCTGACGGGAAAGCACCTCGAATAGCGGCTGTTCGATTGCCTGCAATACCATGACTCTCCGAAGGTTAGACAGCGAGCGGGATTCCATTTGGTCCCACAAACTGCGGCCGGGCGGGCTTAGCCGAGTTAATGAAGATTATACATTTCAGGAATCCCTGATCCCAGCCTAAATTGCGCCCCGTGACGAACTGATAAGTAGCCGTTTGCCAGTTCCCCGACCCCCGCCCTGCCTGGTGGCGGCTCGGGAGCTTTAGTGGGAATTTCACGGTTGTCATTACGCGCCCCTAATAGCAATATTAAACCGTTGGCGAAAGCCAGGTTCGGAGGGGGCTCCTTCGTTCTCCTCCTCTCACCGTCGCAACTCTCCGAACCTGGCACTCATCCCTGGCGGGGGAAATATATGCAATCAACACCACAGGCGCGCTGGCCTCAGTCTGTTGCGGGCTTTGGGACGCCTTCATGCGATTCCCTCGGCAGGCGCGATGAACGGCGCATCTTTGCGGAAGTCCGCTTTCTCAGGTTGGCAGACCACTGGCTGGAAAGCAGCCGCGATGCCGGTCTCTGGGGCGGCGACGCCTTCGACCACCGGGTCTTCCGGCAGTACCAGCTGAGATGGGCTCCGTCAGTGACGATGGACTTCTGGTTTCGCGGTGCAAGAGTCTCGCCTGCTGCCGGCAGAGCCTTCTGCGAGGTGCTAAGACGGGCGCAGGTGCTTGATCGCTGCCAGCTGTCGGCGATCAAGGAAGTTCTCGGCGTGGCGGCTGCCGGAGTCGACAGCGGCAGCGCAATCGAGCCGGTCGTGCGCATCGAATCAGCGGAAACCGGAAGCCTCAAAGGCAGGATGGTCCTGGCCGTACGCTGGGAGAACCGCAAGATGAAGCGCCAGTTTCTGTCGGTTTATATAGATGCGGAGGGCGACGGACGGACCGTCCGAGAAATCCACTTTTCGGGGCCGTGCGACCGGTTCACACAGCATCTGGCGCTTGTCCACGAGGTGCTGCGGTCAATCCAGTGGCAGGAGTCCTGCCCGCCGCCCCTGTCACTGAGCGCCTCCGCCTGAGGTACGGCGCAAGCGCCTGCACTACGACGGCGCAAGGGCCTGCACTACGACGGCGCAAGCGCCTGCACTACGACGGCGCAAGCGCCTGCGTGTGCCCCTGGCGGTTACACAAATCTGTCACAAATCCGATACGACCGTGATGCGCTTGCTGAGTACAGTGCGAGTGTTGGCGCTGATTGAAGGTTTTCTGGGGGCGTGACGGAAATGCAAACAACTACCTATGCAGCTCAAGCTGCGAAGTACACAGCGGCTCCTGCCGGTAAGGTGCAACAGCTGTTCCCTATTTTTCAGGAACTCGCCTTCATGCGCCTTTCCGATTCGTGGATGCCGAGCAAGCGCGACGCCGGGCTCATGGGTGGAAACGCTTTCGACGGTAAGGTGTTCCGGCAGTTCCAGCTCAAGTATGTGCCGTCCGTGACGCTGGACTTCTGGTTCCGGGGGCGCAGGCTCCATCCCATTGCTGCCCTGTCGTTCCAGTTGACCCTGAAATACGTGCATGCTCTCAAAGAGATGGAGCTGGAGATCATTCGCGAAGCCCTCGGTATCGTCGGCACCGGCGTCCCCTCCCGGCGGCAGGTGGAAAAGATTGCGCACATTCACCTGGCTGAGGTGGGAAACCTCAACGGCAAGCTCGTTCTGGCGGTGCGCTGGGACAACCTCAAAACCAAGCGGCAATTCATATCGCTGTTTATCGATGCTGAGGGCGATGGAGCGACCGTGCACGAGGTCCACTTCTCGGCTCCGCCCGAGCAGTTCGCGGAAACCAAGGCTCATCTGACCGAGCTGCTGCGCTCCATACAGTGGGCTGAGGTCAGCCCGCCGCCGCTGGCGGTCGCAGCCTGATTCTGCCTGTTGCCATGCGAAGACACAACCGCCGCACACCGGTGTGGATTCTTTAGGAAAGGGCAGGAGGACCGCGCCACTAACGATTCCACGGCATGGTGGTGTCTTTGCCGAACGGGCTGCCGCTGCCCCAGAAGTTGGTGATTGGTTTTTGCGGTGCAACCAAGGGTGTCTGGGCCGGCGTCGTGGTGGCATAGTAGCTGCCCGATGCGCTCGTGTCCACGGTTGAAGGGGCGTAGTAGTTGCCTGAGGGTTTGCTCGGAGCTGTCTGCCAGACTGCGGGCGCCGTCAGCGCGCCGAGCTGCCCGCCGCGTCCCCTGCCGCCGAAGGGCGTGGCCCAGGGGGCGCCGAAGGGCAGCCCGCCCCACCCCCACGAGCCCGGCCAATAGGAGCCGGCCCAGCCCCAGCCACCGGACCAGGGTCTGCCGAAGGCAGTGCCTACCCAGGGCACGTACGGTGCTCCAAACAAGCCGCCGCGCCAGGCGGTCGATGCAGCGAAGGTCGGGCGCTGAAAAACCTCCCCCGGACGCTCGTACGGCTTGGGTTGGGAGCTGAAGTAGGCGGGAACGGTAAAGTATGTCTTCTGCACCGCGCCTCCCAGCAACTCGGGTGCAGTCGCCGAGAGGTTTGAGCTTGCCGCGGTGCCAGCTGCGGGTATCTGGGTCGCCCCTGGCGAGCTGCTCGAGGAAGCATTCACGCTGCCGGATGGGGCCTGCTCCTTCTGCTGGAACTGCACCCACCAGCTGCGCTGCAAGGCCTCGCTGCCTGCATCGGCTGCGGCAACGGGCTGAAATGATCCCGAGACTGCCGCGCAAAAAAGTGCTGCCATTCCTGTGCCTGAAAGGGGAATCTTCATGTGCTTGCGCTCCGAGAGAGGTACTGGCGGCACCGCTTCTAGTCTGGTGATACCCTGCCTGTTTTTAAATCAAGCGTAGTGTATGGAAAAGTTCATCGTGGTTGTAGCTCAGCGACCGTTATCCATGCTGCCGTGAATTCATCTCCAATTCGCGGCATGGGGGCGGCGCCTGCCGCGGGCTGGGATAAACCATGCCCCTACAAACAGAAGCTTAGTTCGCCGGGATTATCATAATAGGCGAGTCTCCGATTGGCAGACGAGAGTCGTCGCTGGGCTCAGATAGTGCGCTTGTCTTTCACCATGGCGCGCATTTTGAACTTGCCGCTCTGCATGGCATCGACAAATTCCTGAGCGTCAACGCCGGTGCCGAGCGGATAGCTGTGAAAGGGAAACCCCAGGGGATGCCTGTCCGTTGCCGGGGATGCCAGCTTCCAGTTAGGCTCGAGCGGATAAGCCAGCCTGGTGCTAAGCGGTCGTGACTCGTCGCCGGCGGTGCCCGCTGCCCGGTCTCGACGCTACCTGGTAGACGGCGACCATCCGCGTCTCACGAACGCGAGGCTCCGACCTTGGTCTCTTTCTGCGCGTAGACAGGGGTGAGCCACCTGGAGTATTTGGGCACCTCGCCGCGGCAGATGGAAATGTAGAGGTCCTTGATTTTCGCCGAGATGGGACCGACTGAGCCGTCTCCAACGGGCCGGCGGTCGACCTCGATGATTGGTGTGACCTGGGCGCCGGTTCCCGAGAAAAAGAGCTCGTCGGCTGTGTACAGCTCGCTGCGGTCGATGGGACGGCATTCGGTCTTGATGCCGAGCTCGGCTTCGGCGAACTCGATGACGCTGGCCCTGGTTATGCCTTCCAGGATGTTTTCGGTAATTGGCGTCGTCACGAGGTGCCCCCGCTTGACCATGAAGAGGTTCATGGCGCTTCCCTCGGAGACGTGCCCGTTTTCCGCCAGCACGATGCAATCGTCGAAACCGGCTTTGACTGCGTCTGTCTTGGCCAGGGCCGTATTGGCATACGCTCCGACGATTTTGGCGCGTGCCGGGATGGCGTTGTCTTCTACTCTTCGCCAGCTCGACACCATGACTTTCAGTCCCGGTGCACCGTGGAAGTAGTCGCCGAAGGGCACGGTAAATATCAAGAATTCGGTAGGATTGTCGTGCAGTCCCGGGCCGATTCTCTGGGCTGCCTTGTAAGCGCAGGGACGGACATAGGTGTCGGTGCGGGGAGCGTTGCGCCTCAGCAGCTCGACGGCGATGTTGCACATCTCGTCTATCGAGTACTTGCACTCCAGGTACATGATTTTCATGCTGTCGGTCATGCGCTCGAAGTGCTCGCGCAGCCTGAAGACATACATCTCTTCCTTTTTATCGTTCCAGTATCCGCGGATACCCTCGAAGACTGCCGTTCCGTAGAGGAATCCGTGGGTCATGATGCTGATGTTCGCTTCCTCAATCGGCACAAAATTGCCCTTGAAGAATGCGTAGGTCTTGGAGTGATTCACGATGGCTTCCTCTTTAGTCGCGCTTGCAGCACAGATCTGCTGCTACTGCTATGATCTCACATTCGCTCCCGGCAGAACTTTATCCGATCGGCCACCGTATTGCGCCGGTTGGAATCCGGCTTGAGCACAAGATATCTTTCGTATGCCTGCGAAGCGGCCGAATAGTCCTTGTCCGATTCCAGCATGGTGCCCAGCTCGTAGAAAGCCTCCGCGTAGGTCGGTTCCACTTCGGTTGCCCTGCGCAGCTCGGCTTTGGCCTCGGTGAGCTTACCCTTTCTCTTAAGAGCTATCCCCAGCCCTGTGTGGCAGGCTCCGGAAGATGGATAGCTCTTGATTTTGCTCTGGAAGAACTCTATGGCTTGTTCGGTGTTCCCGATGGACAGCTCATAATAGCCCTTTTCCAGCTTCTTCTCCCAGTCGATCGCCTTGTCGGCAAGCGCCGGGACAACCGGCAGCGCCAGAGCCAGAGCGACCCAGGCCGCAGGAAACACCCCTACCCGGCGTGAATTGCTGCTTTTCATGTCAGCGCTCCTCGGCTACTTCGTTTTGACAGCCGGAATAACCGGTGGCTTGGATGCCGTACCGGCCGCCGGTGTCGAGCCGGGCAGCGGCGTCAACACGACGGCCTCGACGCTGGTTGTCACCTTGCGGACTGTGTCTCCTACCTTGAGCCCGCTGCCTTTGACGATGTCGCCGGTAGCGGAATCAGGATCGACTTGCGTCAGCTTGATGACTCCCACTGTGGAGCTGAGCTCTTTCAAGACCTTTCCCGTGGTTGGGTCCTTGACCGTCTTGTAAGGACGCTCTGCTTGCAGGTGGTCACCTACCTGCAGGCCGTTGACCTTGCCGACGTTGACTATGACCGTAGTGCCGGTGACGTCGGCGATCTTGCCTTGAACATTGGCAGCGGCGAGCGACTGATTGTCGGGGATCTTGGCGGACAGGTCCTTGAGCTGCGTGCAGACTTGATTGACAGCCGCCAGCGTTGCTTCACCGGCGATGCTGGTGGCGAATTCCGAGGAGCCCCAGTCGGCGCCGGCCACGATGCCCAGCGACATGCCGCTGCGCTTCGATTCACCGGCACCGTGCACCGCAGCTAGTATCTCGCCGGTGTTGATGTCCACCAC